>JAZGCX010000320.1:0-9492 GCA_036477175.1 Phycisphaeraceae bacterium | reverse complement strand
CGAGTCAAAGTTGAACGTATACGCGGCGGGATCATCGTGGTTCGGGTATTTGTTCTGGACCAATCTTTGGAGCCGTTCAATACGGGTTTCGGGATAGGGATGCGTCGAGAGAAACTCGGGCGGGCGTCCGCCGGCGGCTTCCTGCTTCAGAACGTTCATCACCTGGACCTGCGCCACCGGGTTGTAACCAAGTCGGGTCATGTAGCGCAGGCCGAGCTTGTCTGCTTCGCTTTCCTGGTCTCGGCTAAAACTGAGCAGATAGACCGTGCCCCCCACGGAGGTGCCGACGCCCAAGATACGGAGCACGTCCTCGTCGGTGGCTTCACCGGCAATGCCCAAGCCGATCGCCAACAGTTGGATGCCCAGTGCATGGGCCATGCGGTCGTTGATATGTTTGGCGGTCACGTGCCCGACCTCGTGGCCGAGCACACCGGCAAGCTGTGCCTCGTTGTCAAGCTTCGCAAGCAGGCCCCGAGAGATGAACACCTTCCCGCCGGGCAGCGCAAAGGCATTGATGACGCCCGAATCAACCACGTGGAACTGCCACGGCAGATTCGGTCGCTCGCTCACCTCGGCAAGTCGATGACCGATACCCCTGACGTATTGCAGAATAGGCTTCGATGGGACCTCGCCGCCGTACTCCTTAGTGAACCTGGGGGCGGCCTGGTTCCCCAGCGCGATTTCCCGCCGGGGACTGGGCCAATCCAGTTGTTTCTTCCCCGTGGCGGGATTGGTCGAACACCCCGGGCCGGTCAGCCCCAGGCACAAGACGATGGCTGAAATGATTTGGCGTCGCATGTCGCAGCCTTATCCGTCGCAACCCGTTAGCCTTCGTCGTCAGCGCCATCCGTGACGGGCGCGCCACCGCCAACTGTCCAAAGCTTACGCGGCAGCGGCCTCTATCACAAGACGCGACAACCACTGAAAATACCCGTGAGGACCTCTTGCCTCACGGTATTTCATATTGGAATCTTTTACGGACCGAATAACACGACGCGACCCGCTGGCGACCACGGCGTCGGATCGGGCTTATCGGGTTCAGTGCCAGTTCGGCAATCCGTTCAATCAGCAGCACTTACCTGTGTTCTCCCCCCGCCGGGCCAGTTAGGATGGACCACCTGTATCAACTAGTGAAGATATTTCGACGCTGTTCCGATGAACTGACCAGAGCTCATTGCCGGCAGGTTGCCGCAGCGACCGGGCGTGGGAAGACCCGGTCCGGACAGCCGCCGACGGACAACGGCACGCGACAGGGAGGTCGCCGCCCGGCGGACGGTGGGGCTTGAGCGGCCGACCCCACCGAGGCCCGGCCAATCACCGGAGCCAGTGGAGACCTCCCTTATGCGAAAGAACGTCCTTGTCGAGCGGTTCTTCACCACCTTGATCAGCGGTGACCGGCCGGAGGCACGCGCCATCCTCGATGAGGCGCTTCAAGCCGACGTGTCGGCCGAAAAGATCCTCAGTCATCTGTTCTGGCCGACGCTCGAACACATCCAAAAGCTGTACCGCGCCGACCAGCTCAGCGAGCTGGCGCATCACTACGCCACGCGGCTGCTTCGCCAGTTGACCGATCAGATGCAGTTGCGGCTGAAACAAGCCCAACGACGCAACAAGAAGGTGCTGATCGCCTGTGGGCCCGAGGAGTCCGAAGAGCTGGGAGCGCAGATGGCGGCCGACGTGCTCGAAGCCGACGGCTACGACGTCTGCTTCGCCGGCGGCGGCGTGGCCAACGATGAAATCGTTGAGGAACTGGCCCGATTGAAAGCCGACATCCTGGTGATCTTTGGCGCGGTGCCCAGCACGGTGCCGTTCACACGCCAACTGATCGATCGCCTGCACGACCTGGACATCTGCCCGAAGCTGCAGATCGTCGTGGGTGGCGGCGTGTTCAATCGAGCCGACGGCCTGGCCGAGGAGATCGGCGCGGACCTGTGGGCCAAGGACCCGACCGAACTGGTCAAGCAGATGGCCCACCACTCCGATCGCCGCATGACCGGTGACCAGCGTACCGTCGGCCGAAAACGCCGCACGAAGGGCACCGCCGCCGCATAATCCAGACGAATACTGACAGTTCCTTTCACCGACGGAAGCGGGCCGCTGTTGCTCCAGGGCGCAGCGGCCCATTTTCTATCGGCCGGCATCGGCGAGCAATACCGTCGCGCGCCCGCACACCCGGCGACGTGCACAAGCGGTCATGATCGAGCTGGGCGGTAGCTAAAGGGAGACGGGGTCGAGCACGTATTGACCGGATGAATCGCATATGTCGTGCAGCTTGACGGACAGGTGGTCGATGGCGCGGGCGATCGCGGGCATGCGCGGGTTGATGCGAAGGGCTCTTCGATAGCAGTGCACCGCCCGTTCGAGGTTGCCCAGTTGGGTGTAGCAGTGGCCCATGCCGGCGAACGCCCCGAAGTGCACCGGTACCCGCCGCACCACCAGGCGGGCGGCTTCGATCGAGGCCTGCCACCGGCCAAGAAAATAGTGCGCTAACGCGCACTGGTTGTAAGCCTCTGCAAAGTCCGGGTCGATACGAAACGCCTGGTGGAAACAGCGGATCGCCGGCTCGTAGGCACTGTCTGCCAGCAGCGCCACCCCCTGGCGAAACGGTTTGGCGGCCTTGGGATCGCCGCTGCGGAACCAGATTGACCACAACGCGTGTTCGGCCATCTCGTTGACCCGCCAATCGTTGTCATGCAGGGCACGGGTCAGGCAGCCCTCACACGTGTTGTCGCCAACCAATCCCAAGGTAAACGCCACCACGCGCCGCACGTCACCCTGCTCGTGCTTCAACAATTGGCATAGCTGCCGAGACCGCCAACGCGACTGCACCACTTGAGCCAGCGCCGCAGCGTCGCCCTTGGCCAAGACCGGTCGCACCACTTCCAAGAACTCGTTAGCGTCGATTGTATGAACTGACATTCTCATTCCGGTCCGAACGGACAAAGACAATCCTACAGACAGGACTCAAACGACTGTCTCAACTCCCTGCGACCGACCGGCCGACAGAATCGAGACCTGCCGAAGTTCCCGCAAGTCGGTACCGCCACTCATGGACCGCCTACGCGTACTGAACTCCGATCGCCGATTCTATGTTATGTCAAACCCCGCCCCGAATCCACGCCCCGCCGATTATCGGTGCAGCCGGTGAAGCAGGGCCATCCGAATAACCGATGTAGCCCGCATAGACCCCCTACGATGAGGGCCAACCAAATTGCAGCACCCTGACCGCCGCCAAGACCCCCGATTCACCCTTACCCGCCCGGTGAAGCTCCAGTGCCACGGCAGCGGTCGCTACTACGGCGGCCAGACTCACAACTACTCAGCCAGTGGAGCCTTGCTGGTCGTGGATGCGCCGCCGCGGTTGTTGGCCGGCCAGCGAGTGCGTCTCGGCATCGCCTGGAACCAGCGGGACACACTGCTGCGGTCTGATCAGCTCGTCGAGGCGACCATCATCCGCAACCTGGCTGTGGACGGGAGACAGCACATCGCCGTACAGTTCGAGCAGCGAGTGCCATTACGAGCCACGGCATAACGAGCCAATCACCTGCGTTCGCTTGCTCAGACCAGACGATTTCGGAACAATGCGAATGAACATCGCGGCAGCTCGCGTGCCACCCGATAATCAGCAGTTCTTGATTTGAATGGGTACCTGTCGTCCGGATCAGGCCGCCGGCTTGGGGCCTGGGTCCTGGCGGTCACGCAGGTACTGGCCAAGCACCGTGTCGGCAACCTCGCCGGGATCAAAAGCAAAGCGATTCTCAAATACCTTGGCCGCAAGCTCGCAGCCCAGGTAACCGGTGATTACCGGGTGCAGCGGCCGCTTCGCTAAATGGGCGTCAAGGTCCAGACGCATGAGCGTGGCGAACCGGCCATTCATGGCCGGAAATGGCCGGACCGGTCCGAAAGGTTCGAACCCGAACAGCCGCCGGTACACGCCGCAGTAGTCAGGGTCAACCTCGATCAACACATCACTGACATCCATGTGCAGGGCGAAGTAGAACGCGTGACGCATCAGTTCGAGGATCGATTCGTGAACGCGGACAAAATGACGGCGACGGTCAGCGATCAGGCACACCTCCATCAGCCGCCGCCCTTGATTGCGAAGATCGGCCAACTCATCACGATATGCGTCGGCGGCGGGCAGCCCCTTGCCGAGCGCACCGCCGTCGGTTACTGCCGTGAGGGTCGAAGCCAACGACGCACCGCTGTGGCTGAAGACCACGGCGGTTCGTTTGCCCACCGCCTGCACGACGGTGTGCAGGCGGCATGAATTGGCCGGGATTAACCCCGCGCGGCGGTAGATGGTGTATACCAGCCGCCAGGCGTCGATGACAGTGTCCAGATCACTGGCCACCTTGCAGTGTTGCGGCGTGCCGGTGCCGCGTGTACCGCCGCTGCTTGTCCCCGCACCGGCCGACCGGGCCTCCGCTATCGCCTGCGCCAGTAACTGGTTGACCATGCAGCGGCTCCTGGGCCCCGATCCGCTCGCGACGCGAAGAATCACTCCAACCCCGGATTCACATCGACCCGGTCCCCAGCCGACTTAAGAGTTGGTGCCTGATCGCCGACGTCGCCCGGCCCAGTTGCCCCGCTGGGTGCTGGCCCTCTACAGTATGCGACCGTGAAAGACGCCCCGACGCCTGCGGCTCGTGATTCAATGGACTCGGCGTTGCCCGACCCGCAGGGGCGGTTCGGTGCGTTCGGCGGCGTGTACGTGCCCGAGACGCTGTTTGCCGCGTTGGGTCAGCTCGCCAAGGCGTACCACGAGGCCAACGCCGATCCCGATTTTCATGCCCAGCTCGATGCCCTTTTGCGCGCTTATGTCGGCCGACCAACACCGCTATACCTGGCCAATCGTCTTACGGAGCATGTCGGGGGGCCAAACATCTACCTCAAGCGCGAGGACCTGGCCCACACCGGGGCGCACAAGATCAACAACTCACTGGGTCAGGCGCTGCTGACCGTGCGGATGGGCAAGAAGCGTGTCATCGCCGAGACCGGCGCCGGCCAACACGGCGTCGCCACCGCTACCGCCGCAGCGGTCTTCGGGCTCGAATGCGACGTATACATGGGCACCGAAGACATGCGGCGTCAGCGGCCCAACGTCATCCGCATGGAGCTGCTGGGCACCCGGGTCGTGCCCGTCGAAGCCGGGTCGTGCACACTCAAGGACGCCACCAACGCCGCCCTGCGCGACTGGATGGAAACCAGCGACAACACCCATTACATTCTCGGCTCGGTCGTCGGCCCGCACCCGTTCCCGATGATTGTTCGCGATTTTCAGAAGGTCTGCGGCCTTGAATGCCGCCGTCAATGTCTCGATCAGATCGGTCGCTTGCCGGACTACCTCGTTGCCTGCGTTGGGGGCGGGTCCAACGCCGCGGGCATCTTCCACCCGTTTATCGACGATGAATCGGTCAGGCTGATCGGCGTCGAGGCCGGCGGCCGATCCAATCGGCTCGGCGACCATGCCGCCCCGCTGAACTTCGGCCAACCGGGCGTGCTGCACGGCTCGTTCAGCTACGTCATGCAGGACGACGACGGCCAGACCGCCCCGGTCCACTCGATCTCGGCCGGCCTGGATTACCCCGGCGTGGGGCCCGAACACGCTCACTGGCACGACACCGGCCGCGTCACTTACACCGCCGTCACCGATCAGCAGGCGCTGGATGCGTTTGCCATGCTGACCAGGCTTGAAGGCATCATCCCCGCTCTCGAGCCGGCCCACGCCATCGCCCACACCCTTGACTTGGCCGCCACGCTGCCCAAAGACGCCGTCGTCGTGATCAACCTGTCCGGCCGCGGCGACAAGGACCTGGACGAGGTCATCCGCCTGCTGGGCAAGTCGCCCTGAGCCATTCGTGCGCGTCGGTTCGCTGAATGATGCCCGTATGGCCGCGACGCCCGACAGGGCATCGAAGGCGCTTCGATGGCTCTTTGACAACACGTCGAATCCACCCCACGCCGGCGGCTGGCGACCACTCACCAGCGGTCCAGCCAGGCCCTAGCCTACCCCGTCGGCAGCCCCACTAGGGCGGGTGAGCTTCCTTCCAGCGTGGTGGCGGCCACGCTTATCTCGTGCGCCGATCGCGTTGGCCATTTAGTGTCACTGTTGGCCATTTCGCTTGACGTACTACGATCGCCAATGCCTATCGTACCGGCGCGATGTGTGGCATGTATATAAAGCCGCGACCGTTGGTCGCGGGACCGCGGCCACCGGCCGCGGCTTTATAGCAGCACGGCCGGGCAAGCCGGCTGTGGCACACGTGGCGTGTCTATGGGGCGGCGTCGGACGGCCGCACGTCTTACGCGCCGCGGCGACGGCGCAGCAGGGTCAGGCAGCCGAGGGCAAGCAACGAGAGCACAGACACAGTTTTTCGAGAGTTTGTGTTCCGCTGCGGTCAGTTTATGATGAATCCTGACCACTTGAGGGGATGGACTATGGGCGATTGGGGCCTTTGTTATGAAATGGTTGGGTGCGGTGAGTCTCAGCGCCATGGTCCTGAGCATGCTGATCGGCGTGTTGACCGGCGTTGGTGGATACACTTTCTACTTCGCCAACGGCGCTGCCTATTTCTCCAACGACCCGACAGCCTGCGTGAACTGCCACATCATGCGCGACCAATACGATGGGTGGCAAAAGGCCAGCCACCACGCTTTTGCCTCCTGCAACGACTGCCACGTGCCGCACGATCTAGTGGGCAAGTACCTGGTCAAGGCTGAGAATGGGTACCTGCACTCTAAGGCCTTTACGTTTGAGAATTTTCACGAGCCGATCCGGATGCGCCCCAAGAGCCGAGCGGTCGTTGAGAACAACTGCCTGCGGTGCCACGGTCAATTCGTTTCGCAGATTACCATGCCTCAGGACAGATTTTACGAGCCGATCGATTGTGTCCGATGTCACGAGTCGGTCGGCCACGGCCCGAATCAATAATCAGGAACTTCCGCCGTGACAGACACCTCAGCCAACGCCCGTTCGTCTTCTTCGCCGGTGTTAGCGCGCCGATGGGGCCGAATCGTTTATGTGCTTGCGTTCATCTTCGTGGCCGCGGCCACCAGCGGCGTCATGTTCCTCATGGCAAACATTGCCAAGCACAAGCGCGAGGCGCAGGTCCATTATCTGAAACTGGTCGAGTTGGACGAAGACACTATCGATCCGGCGGAATGGGGCAAGAACTTTCCGCGCCAGTACGACGGCTACAAGCGAGCCGTGGACACCGAACGCACCCGTCATGGCGGCAGCGAGGCATTCCAAAAGCTGGACGAGGACCCGCGCTGGCGCGAGCTGTTCAACGGCTACGGCTTTGGAGTGGACTACCGCGAAGAACGCGGCCACGCCTACATGCTCTCGGACCAGGACATATCCGAACGCATCACGCAGTTCTCGCAGCCGGGCGCGTGTCTGCATTGCCACGCGTCGATTATCCCCGCGTACCGTCAAAAGGGACGCGAAGTTGGCATTCCTGACGACGAGCCACGCGAACAGGTCATGAAAGGTTTCGAGATTGTCAACGGCATGCCGTATGACCAGGCCCGCAAGCTGGTGGATCACCCGATCTCGTGTGTCGACTGCCACGACCCCCAGACCATGCATCTGCGGGTCACCCGACCGGGATTCATCAACGGTATCCGGGCATTGGCCCGATCGGATCAGCCCGTGCCGCATTTGCCCAGCATCGAGCGCTGGCGCAACGGGGCTCGCGTGACGGAGTATGCTCCCAACACCATGGCCACCCGGCAGGAGATGCGCTCGCTCGTTTGCGGCCAGTGCCACGTCGAGTACTACTTCAAAGGTGAAGGTAAGATGCTGACCTACCCGTGGCACGAAGGGATTAAGGTCGAACAAATCGAAAGCTATTACGACCACAGCCGCTTTAAGGACTGGACACACAAAACCAGTGCCGCCCCGCTGCTCAAGGCCCAGCACCCCGAGTTTGAGACATGGAGCCAAGGCATCCACGCACGCAGCGGCGTCGCCTGCGCCGATTGCCACATGCCCTACAAGCGCGAAGGCTCGATCAAGATCAGCGACCACCACGTCCGCAGCCCGCTGCTGAACGTTGCCCGGGCGTGCCAGACCTGTCACGTGGTTTCGGAGGACGAACTGCGGGCCCGCGCCGAAACGATCCAGGACCGGACCAGGGATTTGATGATCCGAACTGAGGACGCCGTGCTCGGGTTGATCTGGGGCATTGACGCCGCCGCGACGGCTGGCGCGACCGACGAACAGTTGGCACGCCCACGCCAGATGCATCGCAAGGCGCAGTGGCGGCTTGATTTCGTTGCGGCCGAAAATTCCATGGGCTTCCACGCACCGCAGGAGACCGCTCGCATCCTCGGCGAAGCCATCGACTACGCCAGGCAAGGCCAGGTCGAGGCCGTCAGGCTCCAGTTCCTGCACAGTTCGACTTCGAATCGATAATCAAATCTGAGCACGTGACGCTCAGCGACCTCGTGTGCCAATGCGTTAACCGATTGTGGGCTGGCAGCCGAGCCGCGGCGGGGCAAGCGTGCAGCGGTGAAACCTACCCTCGGTAACGCTAGTCATGCTGGACCCGCACGTCTTACGCGCCGTGGCGACGGCGCAGCAGGGTCAGACCCTCCGGTCGGGGCTACGCCCCTCCCTTCGGCCCAGCCAGCGATCAACCTCAACCTGATTATCTCATTCTGACTGGTACAAGGAACGGGAGGGGGTCAACCCTTGTCAATATGGAGCCCCCGAAACTGCTACTGGCGCATTTCTGGCAGTTTCCAGGTACGCTAACACGGTTCCCGCGACGATCTCAAGGAGGTCCAATCGATGCAGATCAATGCCGCCGACACCGCGTTCATGCTCACGGCCACCGCCCTCGTGTTGATCATGACACCGGGTCTCGCCTTTTTCTATGGCGGCCTGGTCGGACGAAGAAACGTCTTGGCCATCATGATGCAGAGCTTCGTCTCTCTGGGTGTTTCGACCGTGCTCTGGGTGACGGTCGGCTTCTCGCTCAGCTTCGGAAGCGACCTCGGCGGAGTCATCGGGAACCCAACCGATTTCTTCTTGTTGATGGGCATAGCCCCCGGAGACGTCTACCCAAAGCTGGGGATTCCCGTCTACTTGTTTGCCGCCTATCAGCTGATGTTCGCCGTTATCACTCCAGCCTTGATCACCGGCGCATTCGCCGACCGCATGTCGTTCAAGGCCTATCTCACGTTCTTGGTGGGCTGGCAACTGGTGGTCTACTACCCATTTGTCCACATGGTGTGGGGCGGCGGCTGGCTGGCGGAACACGTTGGGGTACTGGACTTCGCTGGCGGCATTGTGGTTCACGCGCTTGCCGGTATGGCAGCCCTTGCCACCGTGTTCTTCCTCGGCAAGAGGCGCGCCGAGCCGGAACCCCACAATATCCCGTTCGTTGCACTCGGCACGGCCCTGCTCTGGTTCGGCTGGTTTGGCTTCAATGCCGGAAGCGCGCTGGCGGTGAACGAGATCAGCGCGTTGGCGTTCATCAA
>JAZGCX010000032.1:0-7271 GCA_036477175.1 Phycisphaeraceae bacterium | reverse complement strand
TTGCCGACCGATCTGTTCTTCCAGGTCGCGCAGCAGTGCCGGCCGACTGTCGGCCCGGCCCGTCGTCGGGGCCTTCGAGCCGGTGTCGGCTGCCCCGTCACCGGCCGTGCGGACCGCTGCCTCAACCTGACGCACCGACCAACCCTCGGCCGCCGCACGCTTGGCCAAGACCGCCTGAAGGTCACGATCCGCCAAGCCCGCCAACGCCTTGGCCTGGCCCAGCGAGAGCAGCCCGTCCCGCACAAGCTGCTGCATTGATTCGTGTAAGTGTAGTAACCGCAATGCATTAGTAACAGACGAGCGGTCCAGGCCCACCCGCTGGGCCACCTGCTCGTGGCTCAGACCAAACCGCTCGATCAGGCTCTGAAACGCTTCGGCCCGCTCGATCGGGTTCAGGTCCTCGCGCTGCAGGTTCTCGATCAGCGACCACTCGGTCACCTGTCGGTCATCCAACTGACGGACAATTGCCGGGATCCTGTCCAGGCCCGCCTGCTGAGCGGCGCGGAGACGGCGTTCGCCCGCCACCAGCTCGTAACCCTTGTCGCCGTTGCCCACGGGTCGCACGACCACCGGCTGCATGATCCCGTCATCGTGGATCGACTCGGCCAGGCGTTCCAGCGACGCGGGGTTGAACTGCTGCCGGGGCTGGTGCGGGTTGCGCCGAATCGATTCGACCGGCAGATAGGACAGCTCATCGGCGTGGTCGCCGGTCGTCGTTGTGCGCCGGGCCTGGTCAGCGGCCGAGGTGGGGGGCGCAACGGCGACATCCTGATGCGCCACAGTCTCCGGCTCAGCCGGCGGCGCCACTTCAACGGGCCCAGTCATGAGGCTGGTCAGTCCGCGGCCGAGGCGGGACGGCTTCTTTGAACGCTTCTTGTCGGTGAGCATGGGACGACCTCCGTGTCGTTGGGATGTGTCACTCCGTTCGGTCGTTTAGTGTACCGTGCAAACCGAGCTTTGCCAAGTGTGTTCCACGTGGAACCTGCATCTATCAGCGTCAATAAAAAATCATCTCCATACGCATCGCCACAGTTCACCAGGGTCCACGTGCAACGGTGCCGACATGAACATGCCATGAATCCACGAGCCATCCACGCCGAATGAATCGTGTTCACCGCCGGCGCGATCAATGTTCATTCGTGCCCGACTTCAAGATGACGTGCCGTGCCTCCGGCGCGCACGACGAGACCCCATTATCGGGCCGAATCACCTGTCCTATCAAGGGGGGTGGCATCACAGCCCGATACCCACCGGGTGACATCATGGCTTTTGATCACGCCTCCGCCGGGCCCGAGCAGCTTGACAAAGTCGAGCAGCTACTCGAACACTTCGAGCAGCTCGAGGCCCAGTTTCAGCAGATGCGCGACGGCCTGACGCACTCGCACCGCCTGGCGACGCTGGGCACCATCACCTCCGTCATCGCTCACGAGTACAACAACATCCTCACCCCGATCATCAGCTACGCCCAACTGGCCCTTGCCAACGAGGACGACCGCGACCTGATGCGCAAGGCGGTCGAGAAGGCGCTCGCCGGCGCCGAACGCGCCGCCAGCATTTCCTCGTCGCTGCTGGGCTTTGCACGCGAGGCGGACCACGAGCACGCCGCCGCTTTGGCCGCGACGCTCGACCAGACACTTGCCTGCTTGGGCCGCGACCCGCGCAAGGACGGCATCGAGCTGAACATCGATCTGCCCGACGCCCAGGTCGCCATCTCGCCGCTGAACCTGCAGCAGGTGTTGCTGAACCTGATCCTCAACGCCAAACGCGCCATGCGCCGCACCGGCGGCACGCTGAGCATCACCGGCCGGGTGGACGGGCCGACGGTGCACATCGACGTCGCCGACACCGGCCCGGGCATTCCCGAGCCGATCATGGATCGGCTCTTTGAACCGTTCGTCACCCACCGGATCGAAGCCGATGGCGACGAGCAGTCTCGGGGCACCGGCCTGGGGCTGTGCATCTGCCGCGACCTGATCCGCAACGCCGGCGGCAGCATCGCCGTCACCACCGCGCCCGGCCAGGGCGCTACCTTTCACATCAGCCTCCCCAAAGCCGACGACCTGTTCGAATCGACCTGACCGTTCCCCAAACCTCCGCATCGTCAGGAAGGTCATCACCTCCGCCGACCGCTACGCGGCGTGGCGCAGGTATGGCGAAAAGTTCGGCATTCAGCCGCGGGAAGGGGAGTAGGCCAGGCTTGGCCTGACAACAGCAATTGTGGCGGGTGCGTCGCGATACAGCTTCGATGGGGTCGGGGACGAATTGGGGGGGAGAACCGCTTGAATAACCCCCGCCTTGCGGCGGGGGCTATCTTGCGATGGGGGCTATTTTGCAGCAGCCCCCACCGCGAGGTGGGGGTTCCACAGCAACCCTCGACCACGTACGATGCTGCGATGCCCTGTTATCTGTTTACCTACCACGCATATCGAAGCTGGCTTCCTGATCGGCCGCAGGGCTTTGTGCAGAAAGGCCATGGGATTCAATCACCCAATCCGCAGCTCGCGCGTGCGTATCGTGACGCGGCTAAGCAGGCACCGGTCGAGTTTGATCGGGCGGTTCAGCGTGTGCTGATCGAAAAGATGATGGATATCTGTCAGACGGAGAGTCTGCGGCAGCACGCAGCTTCAGCGGAGCCGACACATGTGCATGTGCTGGTGAGCTGGCCGGCCGATGGCCGGGCGTGGTCGCAGATGCGCGGCCGTATTCAGAACCTGCTGAGTCTGCATCTGTCGCGGCGAGCGAGCGTCACCGGCGGGCGGTGGTTCTCTCGTGGGGCGAGTCGTAAGCGTGTGCGTGATCGCGAGCACTTCAATTACCTGATGAGGAGGTACCTTCCCAGACACAGCGGTGTGCAGTGGTACGAGGATCGGGGGTGGGTGGGGTGAGAGGCAAAGGTGAGGGGAATCGGGGGGGCTGATAACCCCCATCTTGCGATGGGGGCTATTGTTGTTGCGATGTGGGCTATTGTTGTTGCGATGGGGCTATTGTTGCGGTGGGGGCTAACTTGCGGCGTCTCGCTGACTACCAGTACCGCTCGAAGTGGACGTTGCCGGGGGTCTTCTTGGTCGCGGTAACAAAGCCGCGGCCTTCGAGCAATTTCTGCACCGAGTCGATCATGGTGGGGTTGCCGCAGAGCAAGACCTCGTCATCCTCGGGGCTCAGCGGCTTGCCGACCAGATCCTGGTACACCTGCGGCTCCAGGATGCTCTGCACGCGGCCGCGATGGCCGGGCCAGGGAGAATCCTCCGGCTCGCGGGTGACGGCGGGGATGTAGATGACGTTGGGGTCCTCCTTGCCGATCTGCTCAAGCTCATCACGATAGCCCAGGTCGCACACGTAACGCACGCCGTGGATGATCACACACCGCTTCCAGGGCAGCGGCGCGGTGCCGGCGGCGGCGCGGGCGCGGTAGGTTCGCAACATCGACACGTACGGCGCCAAGCCCGTTCCGGTGGCAATCATGACAAGGTTCTTGCCCGGCGGTATCTGGTCGAGCGTGAAGTGTCCCTGGCACTTGTCGCCCATCCACAGGCGGCCATTTTGTTGGACCGTCCACAACTGCGGGGTCAACCGGCCGTCCTCGACCAGCACGACGAAGACCTCCAGGTAATCGCGGACATCGGCGGACGAGGCGATCGAATACGCCCGGCGAACCAGGCGGGGCTTTTTCTTGCCGCCGTCGCTGCTGGCCGCGGCCTTGAGTTGCTCGAAGGTCGGCGGCAGACCGAGCGTGCAGAACTGGCCGGGTTTGAATTGGGGCACGACGCCGGAATCCGGCCGCACCTTCATGATTGACAGCGCATCGTACAGATCGTGCCGCTCGACCACCGTGGCGTTTACCGGATTATCGGCCATGTCGGATCCCGTGCGGCAACCCACCGCCGCCCCATCCCGGAACACCCCAGCGACGCGCCAAAGACGTATTGTAATCGCTGGCCGGCGAAGAACGAAAACATTCAGTTTTGCTGGTCGTTAATTAAGACGTTTTAAACTTCTGTTTTGTCCTACAGTGTCGATGGCTGCGCTTCGGGCGCATTGGCGGCGGCAACATCCCCGGCAGCACGGCAAGAGCGGTGAACGCCGCTGATACGATCGCGCACCGCGTCACAGAACGTTGGCGGATCGAAAGAAAACCGGTTGCGCCAGTGCGTGGACCTACGGCCGCTGATGGGGCTCAGGCAGGACGATGTCGCGTGCCAGGCCGATGCAGGCCAGCAGGCGGATCGTCCAGTAGGTCGCGTCGAACTCGAACCACCGCAGGCCGTGGGCGGCGGAGCGCTGATAGGCATGATGGTTGTTGTGCCACCCTTCGCCGAAGCCGAGCATCGCCACCCACCACAGGTTGGTCGAATGGTCGTCGGTGTCGTAGTTGCGATAGCCCCAGGTGTGGCTGGCGGAGTTGACGAACCAGGTGGCGTGGTAAACGATCACCGTGCGGACACACACCCCCCAGAGGACCCACGACACGCCGCTGTCGACGAGCCAATGGCCCGCCAGGAACAGCAGGCCAACCAGCACAAACTGCACCATCCAGAAATACCTGTTGAGCCAAGACAACACCGGGTCGCGTTGAAGGTCCCTGGCGGCGTCGGCGGCGCAGCGGCCCTGCGGTTCCTTGTGCATGCACCAGAGCATGTGCGCCCAGGTGAACCCGTGCTGGGGCGAGTGCGGGTCGAGATCGTCGTCAGAGTGGCGATGATGGAGGCGGTGGGTGCCGACCCACTGAATCGGCCCGCCCTGCCACGCCAGGCAGCCCATCGCCGTCAGCAAATACTCAAACCACTTGGGCGTCTTAAAGCTGCGGTGGGTCAGGAGGCGGTGATAGCACAGGTTGATGCCGAGCGCGCCTGCCACCCACATGAACAACACCAACAGAACCAGGCCGCTCCACGAGAAGTAAAACGGCGCCACCAGGCAACCGACGTGCATCGCCCCGATCCCGATCACGACCGGCCAGTCCAATTTGCCCGGTGTAAAACCGCGCTTGGGGGCGAGCTGCCCCGTTTCGTTTGCGTCAGACATCGAAGCAGTTCCCTTTTTTGGCGGCCGTGGGGTACGGCGTCAGCCCTGTAAGGCGTGTTTTCGCCAGGACCACGGGGCACGCCAAGCCAGCATCCATGCCGCGAGCGGTAAGCGAATATCCTAGGCATCACCCACATACCAGGCAAGCGGCAGTTCCCCGGTCAGAATCGGCCTAGTTGGAACCGTTTATCGGCACAACAGCGCCGGCCGCTCAATCTGACGGCGTCGGATGGGGTTCTTCAGACGTATCCGGCCCGGGGCCATCGCGGCCGGCCAAACACAAACGTGACCAGCACCAGGGCCCCGAAGACGGTGTAACACAGCGTAAACACCCACGGCTCAGCATCGTAGAAGAGCCACCGGTGCAGCCAATACGCGATGAAGCTGCCCGGATAGGTCGTCCCGCCCGACTTCACCCGCAAGTGATTCTCCAGCGTCGTCAGTGGGCAGTGCACTTGGGACCATGCCTGGCCGACCACGATCGCGATCGCCAGCAGGTGAAGCACCCGGAACCAGAAGTTGCGCACCCACCGCCACCGCAGCGCCAACCCGACGACGATCAGCAACAGACCAAATATGACAAACGCAACGAACGCCGCGTGAAGCAACACCACCGCGTCGGCAACAAGGCGGTAGATCAGCATGCGGTCTTGGCCACGGTCAACAGGGCAGGCGCTTCGTCTGCCGCATCCGTCCGGATCGCCCAAATGATAACCGACAGGCCGGCGCGTGTCCGACGTAACGACAGTGCCATGGGAAAAGTCAGGCAACTCGCGTCGCAAGTCACCAGATGGATGCTGCGACCAGTCAACCCCAATGCCCCCAGTCGCAGGAGCCGTCGCCAATCACTGGACCAGTTCCACTGCTGCCCTCAGCTTACGCGCCGGTGTGGTTGCGCACTGAAACCGCATAGGCCGCTGCGCCGATAGCGCCAAGCGCCGCCGGGATCGCAGGATCCACCGACAGCCCCAGCAGGCTCAGGACCGCGACCGTGCCGAGGCTGATGGCTAGCGCCGCGACAGCGGCCCCGATGATCACCCTGGCCAGCGGCGATCGGATGTGCGCTGCGTCCAGTAACCGGTGCAGGATCATGGCCGCATCTTCCTGTTGACGCCGGGCCTCATAACTGAACACCATAGACTCTTTTTATTGTAGCCGGTTAACCTCTGATCGGCCAAGCGGCTGGGCCATTCACTTGGACTCGATTAGCTTCAGGGCTGCGGAGTTGATGCAGTGGCGCAGGCCGGTCGGTGGCGGGCCGTCTTTGAACACATGGCCGAGGTGCGCCCCGCAGCGGCTGCACCGCACCTCCGTGCGGACCATGCCGAACTTGCGGTCGGCCTCGGTGGCCACGGCCGCCTCGTCAACCGCCGCCCGGAAGCTCGGCCAGCCTGTGCCCGAGTCGAACTTGGCCTCGGAACTGTACAACGGCTGATCGCAGCACACGCACCGGTACATGCCCTCGGTTTTCGTGTCCCAGTACTCGCCGGCAAAGGCCCGCTCGGTGCCCCTCTTTCGGGTGATTCGGTACTGCTCGGGCGTGAGCTGCGCTTGCCATTGGGCATCGGTCTTCTCAATCTTGATCTTGTCTGCGGTCATCGCTGCGGCTCTTGCCCCGGCATTGATTGACGGATTCGCGGCCATCGCACCTTCACCGCCACGCCCCGACGAGGCAACCGTGCGATCTGCCCCTCGCGCCAGCCGTTACCACCGTCACAATCGTAACAGCTTATCACCACAACCGCCCTTGTCCGGATTGCGCGACAGGCGCAGGACGCTCAGACGCTGCATTCTCCATATTTTGCCCTTTTTTACCT
Organism: Phycisphaeraceae bacterium; assembly: GCA_036477175.1. Lineage (GTDB taxonomy): Bacteria > Planctomycetota > Phycisphaerae > Phycisphaerales > Phycisphaeraceae > JAZGCX01. The sequence goes on along the minus strand of JAZGCX010000032.1, from coordinate 432 downwards.
GCCAAGGTCGAACTCGTATCGTATGTTGTATATCAGGCACGATGAGCGAAACACCACCCTTTGGGGGAGATCATTCCGATGCTGCGAGAACGAATCCAATTCTTGGCAGCCGTTGTGTGTCTGGTGATCACGACGGGCTCAATGGGCACGGCGACGGCCCAGATCCTAGGCGGCGCACTGAACGACTCCGCCCTGTACGGCATAGATGCCGGTAATTGCGAGTTGATCCGCTACGACTTCGCTGACAGTTCCAGCAGCATAGTCGGCACGATTCGATCGACCCAGTCAGGCGCAATATTGAGTGATATCAAGGGGGCAGCATATATCCCGGGTCATTTGAACATCATCGGGTTCTGGACCGATCCAGCCGACGGATTCACGAAGGTTGTCTATGTCAACACGCTTAGCGCCAAAGCCACGGTCGTGGGCCAG
>JAZGCX010000319.1:0-3208 GCA_036477175.1 Phycisphaeraceae bacterium | reverse complement strand
TGCTGGGGCTCTGGTCGATCCCCGTTGTGTTGTCGGCCACGTTGCTGATCGGCTACACGGCCGCCGGTGGACAGGGCGTCGAGTGGTTCCCAAACAACGGGCTGTCCAGCGTGGATTCGGAGGCCTGGCCGTTCTTCCGCTGGCTGGCTGATCGGCTGTGGCACCTGGTTCTGCCGGTGGGGTGCATTGTGTACAGCGGGATTGCCTACCTGTCCAAGCAAATGCGGGCGGCCATGCTCGACAACATCACCATGGACTATGTCCGCACCGCCAAGGCGAAGGGTGTGCGATACACCGACGTCATGCTTCATCACGTCTTTCGCAACAGCCTGCTGCCGCTGATCACGATCTTGGCCACCATCGGGCCGTTCCTCATCGCCGGCTCGGTCATCATTGAGGTGATTTTCAACATCGAGGGGATGGGGCTGTTCTTCTTCCGGGCCGTGCAGAACCGCGACTACGACGTGGTGCAGGCTCTAGCCCTGGTCGCGGGCATCCTCAACCTCACGGGTCTGCTGCTGGCCGACATCGCCTACGCCATCGCCGATCCGCGGATCGCTCACAAGTAACGCTTGCAGGTTCGTTGATGTCAAAGTTCTTTTCCAGGTCATCTGCCATGGAAACGCAAGGCATCACCGCCCAGGAGCGCCAGCAGCTCATGCCCGATCTGCCGGTGCAGCGGTTTGACGGCGATTCGCGAATGTATTGGCGGATCGTCTGGGACGATTTCAAGAAGAACCGTCCCGCCTTCGCGGCCCTGTGGGTGCTGGGGTTCATGGCCTTCCTGGCCGTCTTCGCCCCGTTGCTTGCGAACCACCGGCCGTACATCTTGATCGACGAGCAGGGAATCCGCTTCCCCCTGTTCCGCTTCCTGGGTGTCTGGGACTGGATACTTCTCATCGGTCCGGTGCAATTGATCGGGGCGATCGTGCTGGGTCGCTCAGCGGCGCGTCGAGGTTTTGTTGCTCAGCTGATCGGCATCACCATTGTGCTGGCGCCGGCTGCCGCTGGCGCCGTGCTCGCGGCGATTGTCGGGGAGCTCGGCCGTGCAGCGGGTCAAAGCGCCATGTGGTGGACCGCAGTGGTGATGACCAGCTCGGCGGGGCTCCTGATCATCGCTCACGCCGTTGCGGCCCTGAACACCGACCGCAATGACGAGTCCGCCAAGCCCAGCGCCGCCGGCGCGACCGCGCGCCTGTTCGTTGGGGCGATGTTGTTGCTCACCGCCTCGGGTCTCGTCGGGACACTGGGCAAGCCTCAGCTTGACACGACCGACTACTCCATCCAGGCGCAAGACCACGGCGTGTTCGCGCTGTTTGCTCCGGTCCCGCACGACCACACAAGACCGCAGGTTTACTTGCGTAACCAGCGTCCAGGCGGCCCGTACCTGCGTGTTGTGCCTTGGGGCGGCTCGAGTGCGGCCCAGGACTTGGGGCTCACCGACTCGCGGCGAGATGGTGACCTTGCCGTGGAGGCGGGCGGCTCGCTGACCCTGGACACACCGCTGCGGGCACTTCGTCATGGTCAAGGAGTACGCAATCGCGACCAACCTTTGGCGGACTTCACCATCGTGACGCGCAGCGTGCAACGGTTTTCCGTGTCGCTGAATGGCGCCGCGACGATCGGCGATGTGCTGGAAACGATCGAGCGGATCAGTGGAGGCGCGATCCGGGCCGGGATCAGCCACGACGGCCGGCGCGTCGAACTCTTGGACATGACCGCCAAACGGTCGATCCATCTGCTGGGCACCGACGATGTCGGCTCGGATGTCGCGGCCCGGCTCATCCATGCCACCCGCGTGGCCCTGTCCATCGGCTTCGTCTCGACCGGGATTGCCGTGATCATCGGCATCACCTTCGGAGCGGCGATGGGCTACTTCGGCGGATGGGTGGACATCCTCGGTATGCGGATCATCGAGATATTCATGGCCATCCCCCGCTTGTTCCTCCTGCTGACGGTGATCGCCTTCATTGGGCCGCAGTGGAATCAATACATGCTCTATGCGATGATGGCAGTGATCGGAGCCCTTTCGTGGATGAACCCAGCCCGGTTCATTCGAGCCGAGTTCATGCGTCTGCGGGATCAGGAGTTCGTGCAATCCGCCCGGGCGTGCGGGTTGCCGGTGCGGTCGATTCTTTTCAAGCACATGCTGCCAAACGGGGTCACGCCGGTGCTGGTCGATGCGAGCTTCGCCGTGGCGGCGGCGATCTTCATCGAGACCAGCTTGAGCTTTCTCGGCTTGGGCATCAAGCCGCCCGGCTCGAGCTGGGGCCAGATGCTCTCCGGAGCCGTCGATCCGGCCAGCGGCGTGTTCCACTGGTGGCTGGCCATTCTTCCAGGCATCATGATCTTCCTCACGGTGTTTGCATTGAACCTCATCGGCGACGCGCTTCGCGATTCGATCGACCCGAAGTTGAAGTTTAGCCGCCGCACCTAGAGCAGCGCCATGCGACAACGCCGCGCGCGGCCTGGCGGCCGCGGCTAAACAAGAGCACGGATGACCACGACGCAAACACAAACAATCATTGATCCCACCGCCCGACCGCGGCCGATGTTCGAGATCGCCGACCTGGCGGTGTCATTTGACTCCGCCGGCGGGCGCGTCCGGGCGGTGGACGGCCTGAGCCTCGCGATACATCCGCGACAGACCGTGGCCCTGGTGGGTGAGTCCGGCTGCGGCAAATCGGTCACAGCCATGACCGTGTTGCAACTGATCCCCCGCCCGCCGGGGCGCTTCGATCGCGGTTCGATCCTCTTTGAAGGACGCGATCTGCTTTCGTTGACCGAAAAACAAATGCTCAAGGTGCGCGGCGGCGAGATCGCCATGATCTTCCAGGAGCCGATGACCAGCCTCAACCCCGTCTACACCATCGGCGATCAGATCATCGAGGCCGTGCTACTGCACCAGAAGGTCAGCCAGAAAGAAGCGGTCGAGATCGCCGTCGCGGCGATGAACGATGTTGGCATCCCCAAGCCCGCTAAGCGGCTTCGCGCGTATCCACACCAGTTCTCCGGCGGGATGCGGCAGCGAGTGATGATTGCCATGGCCCTGGCGTGTCAGCCGAAGCTGCTGCTGGCCGATGAGCCCTCTACCGCGCTTGACGTGACGATTCAGGCCCAGATTCTCGGATTGCTTGCTGATCTTCAGCGCGACCGCGACATGGCCATGATGCTGATCACCCATGATCTAGGCGTGGTCGCGGAGAAT
>JAZGCX010000318.1:0-4374 GCA_036477175.1 Phycisphaeraceae bacterium | reverse complement strand
GGGATTCATGAGAGTCAGAGCCGGCTGTGGGAGAACCAGGTCGGCCGCAGCCGAGCGTTCTGGCAGTGGTGCTGCCCGAAGCTCAAAGCGTTCTTCGGCTCCGCTGTGGCAGGGTTGACGCCGGATGACGTGTATGGCGCAGCGAACATTGTTCGGCCCGATTTCATCCGTGTCGAAGCCGACGAAGTGACGTACAACCTGCACGTCATGGTGCGCTTCGAGATCGAGCGGTCGCTGATCAAAGGCGACCTGACGGTGGCCGACCTGCCGCACGTTTGGAACCAAAAGTACAAACAGTACCTCGGGATCGACGTGCCGGATGATGCCCGCGGCTGTCTCCAGGACATCCACTGGTCAACAGGGTCGATCGGCTACTTTCCCACCTACACCCTCGGCAACCTCTACGCCGCTCAGTTTTTCGAGAAGGCGCTGGACCAGATGCCCGATCTGGATGACCAGTTCGCTGCCGGCCGATTCACGGCGCTTAGGAGGTGGCTGAACGATAATATCCACGCACACGCCAAGCGCTACCGCGCCGCCGACCTTTGCGAACACGTCACGGGCAAGCCGCTGAGCCCCGACCCCTTGATCCGCCACCTCGAAGGCAAGCTCCGACCTCTGTACGGGCTCTGAGCGGTCACGTCGGTGACCTTTAGTGTCACGCCGCGGTAGCCAGGGGCACGATCTGCCGATAGAATAGGCTAGCTCTTTGACAATTGGGGCCGACCGGTTTCGACCGGACAGGCAAGGCTTGTTGTGGCACGCCGAGGTTGCACGTTGGCCTCGTAAAACAACGTGCACAACCATAAATGCCAACGATAGCGATATCGCTGGTCGGATCGGCTTCGCGCCGGTCCGCCTGGCTGCCTGATTCAGGTAGCTTGTGATCGTGGAGGACCGCCCGTAAGAATCCACGGTCAACGATTCATCGGGATCGTCCAACGGTGACGCCTTAGCGCCTGCGGATTAAAACTTACTCAGGCTAGGTGGCGTGGATGCTGTCGCCGGCAGCCGCGCCGCCGAGATCAAAACAGCGACTAAGCGTGTAGAGGCGGCAAGCTGACTGTCACGGGACGGGGGTTCGATTCCCCCCGGCTCCAGTCTTCGTTCGCCGCAAGGCGAATGCAAGCTGCCACGACGTAGCGGCGTCAGCCGTGAAGACGGGCTTCGTTGGTCGTTGTAACTGCGGCGAACTACGTCTGGGCAAGCCAGAATCGGTGTAGCCGGAAGGGACGTCATGGATGACCCTTTTCAGTATGTCTACATGCTCCAGAGCATTGAACCGGCCGGACATTGGTACGTCGGCATGACCCAAAACCTTCAGAAACGCCTAAAAGCCCACAACTGCGGCAAGGTTCGGCACACGTCGAAGTTTCTCCCGTGGCGGATCGAAACGGCGGTTGCATTTCGAGACGAGGCCAAGGCCGCTGCATTTGAGAAATACCTTAAGAGCCAGTCGGGCCGTGCCTTCGCCAAGAAGCATTTCTGACATGCCCCGCTGCTCTGAGTACCCCGCTGCGCCAATCGCGTGACGAGGTCCACCCGCCAGACACCCCGAACAGAAGTCTTGACGCTTCGGGCTCCAAGATCGACAATGCGAGCGTCGTGAGCGGTCGCCCGCAGCCGCGCTCGTCCGCCATTGATCGCGGCGACCTGTCACCGTTTTGCATCAACTTCATTCAAACGAGGCGCCCCATGTCCGAACACAAGGTTTACGTTGAATTTCCCGTGGCGGAAATCCTCAACCGCGATGCGACGTTCGAGATCGTCGCGGACGACGTCCGGTTCGGCCGACTCACCGTCAGCCGCGGCGGCGTCGGGTGGTTTCCCCACAACGCTCCGGTTGAGCGTCATCTGAACTGGGAGCAGTTCGACCAGGTGATCCGCCGGCATTTCAATGGGTGATTGACACGTCGATAGTGCTACTGAGGATCACCCGAATCCGCTTGCTTGTTCCGCGTTTCGGCTTCCTCTTGCAACAAGACTGAGATCGCGGTGTCGAGGGCGAGATAATCTTCGTTCTCTTGTTTGTGTTCGGGATCGTCGGACCCGAAGAAGACCGGGCCGGGGTGGATGTAGCGGATGATGCCGGTTGTGTCCACGAGGATGGACACGCTGGTCGCCTGTCGTCTGCCGTCGGCCAGATAGGCGTGAATCAGTTGCGACCAATCTTCATCGACGGCGATGGGACCGGCGTAGCCGAAATCCCCGGCCACCTCGGCGATTGTTTCGTCATCGACGGAGCGTGGCGGCTTGGGGTGGTACACGCAGATCGTGCGAAAACCCTGGTCGTCATATTTGCGCCGCAACTGTTCGATGGCGGGCAAACTGGCGGCGCAGAAGGGGCAGGTGTCCGTCCACCAGCGGTAGAGCGTGACGTGGCCGTTCGTTTCAATGGGCTGGTTGTCCTTGGTGTTCAGCCAGCGGTCAAACGTCAGTTCCGAGATCGGTTTTCCAATCAGGTCGTGCCCGCCACGCGATGGTGGCACGGCGTTCACCGGTTGCTCGTTACGCCGTTGCACGCCGGCATAAATACACACAACCGCGATCAATGTCGCTGCGATCAACAGGTATGGCCGCATTGCGACGTCTCCGGGCGTCTCATGTTCAGCGGTGACCGGCTTTTTTTCGTCTGATCACTCTCGTGCCGGGCGTGCCGGGTCTGGGTTTGCGTTGACCAGCGTCATTCTTCACGCGACCGAGTTCGGGCGCCGCTTGCAGCTCCCTGATACGGTCGCGTAGCTCGGCGGCTTTCTCGAACTCCAAGGCCTCGGCTGCCTCAAGCATCTGGCTTTCCATCTCCGCAACCAGTTCGTTTACGTCGTACTCGGTGTCGTCGGCGCCGATTGCCGCACGAGCGGTCCGACGGGCACGCAGCTCCAACTCGATGCCGCGGCGGATCTCCTTCTTGATCGTCTGCGGCGTGATGTGGTGCTGCTTGTTAAAGGCGATCTGCTTGGAACCTCGGCGGTTGGTTTCGTCGATCGCCTGCTGCATCGCCGGCGTCACCGTGTCGGCATACAACAGGACGGTGGCACTGACGTGCCGCGCCGCCCGGCCGATCTGCTGGATCAGGCTCGTCAGGCTGCGCAAAAAGCCGGGCTTGTCCGCGTCCATGATCGCCACCAGCGACACCTCCGGCAGGTCAAGCCCTTCACGCAACAGGTTGACACCGACGAGCACGTCGAACTGGCCTTCACGCAGTTCCCGGAGAATCTGCACCCGGTCGAGCGTTTCGATCTCGCTGTGCATGTAGCGGCAGTTCAGCCCCTGCTCCGCCAGATAGGTCGCCAGGTCTTCGGCCAGACGTTTGGTCAGCGTGGTGACGAGCGTGCGCTCGCCGCACTGGGCGCGCTGCTGTGCGATTTCGAGCAGGTCCGGCACCTGACCCGCGGCGGGGCGCACCTCGATGCGTGGGTCAACCAGCCCGGTCGGGCGGATCAGTTGTTCCACCACCGCGCCGCCGGACTTCTCCAGCTCGTACGGCCCGGGGGTGGCGCTGACAAAGATCACCTGCGGCCAGACCTTTTCAACCTCCTCAAACATCAGCGGCCGGTTGTCCAGGGCGCTGGGCAGGCGGAAGCCGTGATCCACCAGCACCTTTTTGCGATGCTGATCGCCGTGGTACATCGCGCGGAGTTGCGGGATTGTGACGTGGCTTTCGTCCACAATCATCAGCCAGTCGTCGCCCGCTGCGCCGCTGGTAAAGTAATCCAGGAGTGTGTAGGGCTTGGACCCGGGCGGTCGGCCGTCGAGGTGTCGGCTGTAGTTCTCGATGCCTGCGCAGTACCCGACTTCCTGGATCATTTCGAGGTCATACTTGGTGCGGGCCCCCAGCCGCTGTGCTTCGAGCAGTTTGCCCTCGTGCCGCAGTTGCGCGACGCGCAGTTCGAGTTCCTCGTTGATTGAAGCGATCGCCCGTTCGACCTGCGCCTCGGGCATGACGTAGTGCACCGCCGGGTAGATAAACAGTTGTTGTTCGGCGGCCAGCAGCTCGCCGGTGGTCGGGTGGATCAGTTGCAGCGAGTCGATCTCGTCACCGAACAGCTCGACGCGGTAAGCGATCTGCTCAGCGGCCGGATACAGCTCAACCACGTCGCCGCGGACGCGGTACGTGCCGCGCTTCAGGTCGTAATCACTGCGGGCATATTGCAGCTCGTTGAGCGCAAGCAGCAGATCGCGGCGGCTGAGCGTCTGGCCCTTGCTCAGGCTGATCACCGACTTCTTGTATTCATCAGGTGAACCGAGGCCAAAGATGCACGAGACGGACGCGACCACGATCACGTCGCGCCGGGTGACCAGGTGTGTGGTGGCGGCCAGCCGCAGCCGGTCAAGATCGTCGTTCCGTGACGCGTCCTTTTCGATGTAGATGTC
>JAZGCX010000317.1:0-3682 GCA_036477175.1 Phycisphaeraceae bacterium | reverse complement strand
AGCAGAAATCAGTGGTCGGTGAGCAGTGGTCAGTAGTCAGTGGTCAGTGACCAGGGATTAAAAACCACCAACCTCTAACCTCTAACCCCTAGCCCCTAACCCCTAACCCCTAACCACCATGGCACGTTTCCTCTACCAGGCACGAGACGGCAGCGGCGAGCTGGCCACCGGCATGATCCAGGCACCCAGTGTCGGCGAGGCCGGCGCCATACTCCGCGCCGAAGGCAAGTTCATCGTCCAGATCTCGGAGGTTAACGAAGCCGACCTCAACCTCGAACCCGTCTCGCTCGAGCAGCGCGCCCGACGGATCAAGCGCGACGAGGTCATCAACTTCGCCCACCAGTTGGCGGTGATGATCGATACCGGCGTGCCGATCAGCGATGCCCTGGAATGCATCGTCGAGCAAACCGCCAACGAGAACTTCCGCCATGTGCTGGGGGACGTGACCACGCAGGTCCAGGCCGGCAACGAGTTCTCCGCCGCCTTACGCAAGTACCCCAAGGTCTTTCCCCCCGTGATGACCAGCCTCGTCCGCGCCAGCGAGGTCAGCGGCACGATGGGTCGGATGCTCGAACGCGTCTCCAGCTACATGAACAAGGAACAGCAGACCCGCAGGAAAATCCGCGGCGCACTGGCCTACCCCCTGTTCATGATGGTCATGGCCATTGCCGTCACGATCTTCCTGTTGGCCTTTGTGCTCCCCAAGTTCGCCAAGATCTACGAGGGCCGCGGCGCCGCGCTGCCGATCCCAACCCAGATGCTCATCACCATCAGCAACGGGTTGGTTGACTACTGGTGGCTATGGGTCGGCGGCTCGGTCTTTGCCGTCGTCGGTTCGGTTGTCATGATGCGCACCCCCACCGGCCGCCGCACCGCCGATTACTTCAAGCTGAACCTGCCCATCATCGGCAGCCTCTATGCCAAGCTCTACCTGACCCGCGCCTGCCGCACCATGGGCACTATGGTGTCGGCCGGCGTCACCATGCTCGACATGATCACCATCGTCAGGCAGGTCACCGACAACGTCTTCTACGAGGACATGTGGGACGAGGTGGACGAACGCCTGCGACAGGGCGCCCAGCTTTCCGATCCGCTGTTCGCCTCCGCTCTGGTCCCCCGCTCGATCTCACAGATGATCTACAGCGGTGAAAAATCGGGCCGGCTCGGCCCCGTCATGTCCAAGATCGCCGAGTTCACCGAGCAGGAATTCGACGACGCGGTCAAGACCACCACCCAGTTCATCGAACCGGTCATGGTCGCCCTCATGGGCCTGATCATCGGCTTTGTCGCGATCAGCCTGCTGCTGCCGATCTTCAGCGTCTCCACCGTCGTCGCCGGCGGATGAGCCGCACCGACACCGCTCGGCCAGCCATTTCGAGCACCGCATGTTAATGCGGTGCTGGTCACCATCACCCCCTCGGCATTCCGGATGCCGGCGGGGTGAAAAATGCTTGCCAGCAACCTTCCATTTCCGTCACGCTTGCGCCCATTCGCGTTCATTAGCGGCCAGACAGCTCTCCTCCTTCGTAACCTTCGTGTCATCGTGGTCCAATCCCAAATTACAAATCAGAAATTACACATCCAACGCTTCCGCCTCGTCGGCGCGGGCCATGATGAAGTCGAACCGGGCGGAGGCGTCCTTGCCCATCAGGTCGCTGATCACGCGGTCGGTCTCCAGTGCGTCGGCAATGTCCACGCGCAAAAGACGCCGCGTCTTGGGGTTCAGCGTCGTTTCCCATAGCACCTTCGGCATCATCTCGCCCAGACCCTTGAACCGCGTGATCTCCACCTTGCTCTTGGCCCCGGCGTGCTGCTTGAGGATCGCGTCACGATCCGCCTCGTCCAGGGCCCAGTACGTCTGCTTGGCCGTGTCAATGCGATATAGCGGCGGCTGGGCGAGATAGACCTTGCCCGCCCGCAACAGCTCGGGCATGTGGCGGTACAGAAACGTCAGCAGCAGCGTCGTGATGTGGTGCCCGTCGCTGTCGGCATCCATCAGCAGGATCACCTTGCCGTAGCGCAGGCGCGACAGGTCGAAGCTCTTGCCCACCCCGCAGCCCAGCGCGGTGACCACGTCGGACAGCTCCTTGTTTTCCAGCACCTTGGTCAGCGACACCTGCTCGGTGTTGAGCACCTTGCCCCGCAGCGGCAGGATCGCCTGATGCGTGCGGTCGCGGCCCTGCTTGGCCGACCCGCCCGCCGAGTCGCCCTCGACAATGAACAGCTCGGCGTTCGCCGCGTGCTTGTTGGTGCAGTCCGACAGCTTACCGGGCAGGTTCAGGCGGCTGGTCGCCCCTTTGCGGGTGACCTGTGCCGAGGCGGCGCGGGACGCCTCGCGTGCCCGGGCCGAGAGGATGATCCGCGCGATGATCGCCTCGGCCGCCGTGCGGTTGTGGTTGAGCCAGTGTTCCAGCGCGGGGCGGATCATGCCGTCGATCTGCGCTTGCAGCTCGGGGTTATTGAGCCGGTCCTTGGTCTGCCCCTGAAACTGCGGGTGGGTGAGGAAGATCGAGAGCACGCCGACGAGCCCTTCGCGGATGTCCTCGGCCGCAAGGCTCACGCCGCGGGGCACCAGCTTGTGCGTCTCGATGTAGTTGCGGATCGCTTTGGTCAGCCCCGCGCGGAGGCCGTTTTCATGCGTGCCGCCCGAACCGGTCGGGATGCCGTTGACGAAACTGCGGACGTGTTCATCGGTGGACTCGGTCCACTGCCCGATCCATTCCAGCCGCAGCCCGTTCTGCCGCGCCAGCGTGAACGGTTGGGGGTGCACGGGTTTGGCACGCCGCTCGCACATGATCTTCTTCAGGTAATCGCTCAGACCGGCCTGGTGCTGGTAGGCGACCTTCTGTTTGCTGACCTGATCGTCGAAGCTGACGCGGACGCCCTTGTGCAGGAAGCTGACCACTTCGAGTCGATCGCGGATGGTGTCGCCGTTGAACTCGGTCTTGGGGAAGATGGTCGGGTCGGGGTGGAAGTAGATCGTGGTGCCGGTGCCGCGCGCCGGCCCGGTTTTTTTGAGCGGGCCGGTGGGCTTGCCGTTTCTGAACTTCATCTGGTAGGTCGCCCCGCCGCGCTTGACCGTGGCGATGAGCTTTTTTGACAGGGCGTTGACGACACTGGCCCCGACGCCGTGCAGCCCCCCGGCCGTCTTGTAGCTACCGTCGCGCGAATCGAACTTCCCACCGGCGTGCAGCGTGGTCAGGATCACCTCCAGCGCCGGCTTCTTCGTCTTGGGGTGCTTGTCGATCGGTATCCCCCGGCCGTTGTCGGTGACGGTGATGGACGTGCCGTCGGCGTGCAGTGTGACGCTGATCTCCGACGCGTGGCCGTTCATCGCCTCGTCCACGCCGTTGTCCAGCACCTCCCACACCAGGTGGTGCAGCCCCGCCGGCCCGACGCCGCCGATGAACATCGCCGGTCGCTTCCGCACCGGCTCGAGCCCTTCCAGCACCGTGATGTCTTTCGCCGTGTAAGTCGCGGTCATGTCAGCCCGATTGGTCGTGCCGCCGATGCACGCGAATTCCAACAGCAGTCATATCGGCCATCCGCGTTCACTGGCGTTCATTTGCGACTCGTCATCCCTGAAACAACTATTCCCTGCCGCCGTGCAGCAACAGCAGGTCGTACACGTCCAGGTGCCGGTTGGCCGCCGCGGCGTGGGCGGGCGTGCCGAACTTGCTGT
>JAZGCX010000316.1:0-6829 GCA_036477175.1 Phycisphaeraceae bacterium | reverse complement strand
CGCAAGGGTGACAAGAGCGGCCTGGAAATCAAGTGGGGTGGGCTTGACCTGCTTGACGATTTCTATGGCGTCTTTGCGGTCAACATGCGTGATCTGGGTACGCCGGTCTATCCCCGCCAACTCTTTGCGCAGGTGCTCGATCAATTCGCCGATGAAGCCGAGCTCGCCGTCGTCCGTCACGCCGGTAGACCGATTGCGGGCGCGATACTTGTCCACGGCGGTGGTTCAACCCAGGTTCCATCGGCGTCCAGTCTGCGCCGATTCAACCACACCAACGCAAACATGTGGATGTACTACCGGTTGCTTGTGCGTGCGATCGAGCGCGGCAGCAGGGCGTTTGACTTCGGCCGATCGAGCGTTGGCTCGGGCACTTACCGGTTCAAGAAGCAGTGGGGTGCGACGGAGCGTCCGACGGTGTGGCAATACCACGAACGCCGCGGCTGCGCCGGCGACGTGCGGCCCGACAGCCCGAGGTACCGTCGGTGCATCGACATCTGGCAGCGATTGCCGGTGTGGGTGACCCGGATGGTCGGTCCGGCGATCGTGCGCGGTATTCCGTAGAGGGTGAAGGGTGAAAAATAGCCCGCAGCTAAGGCTTCACTTTCACTCTTCACTTTGCACCCTTCGTCCGCTGGCTGTCGCCCGCGGCTACCCAACCACGTCGGGCATGAGGGGGATGCCCTGTTCCTCAAGCGCCAACGGGATGATGAGACTGAACGTGGCCCCGCGCCCCCGATCGCTGTCGAGTTCGATCCGGCCCTGCAGGAGCTTGGCCAGGTCACGACTGATGGTCAGGCCCAGGCCGGTGCCCAGGTGTTCCTTGGTGACGGACGGATCGAGCTGGGTGAACTTGTCGAAGATGCGTTCGTGATCTTCCAGCGCGATGCCGGGGCCGGTGTCGCTGACGCTGAAGCGCACCGGGGGTTGTTGCTCGGCTGGATCGGTCGATTCGTCGGCGTCGGGTTCGACCCGTGAAGCCGCCAGCGTGATCGTACCGCCGTCAGGCGTGAACTTGACGGCGTTAGACAGGAAGTTGAAGACGATCTGCTGCACCTTGCCGGCGTCGGTCTGCACGATCGGCATTTTCGGCTCGACTTTCAGATCAAGCTCGATGTGGTGTTTCTCTGCCTGGGGGCGGATGAGGTTGATCAGCCCTTCGGCGGTGTCGCTGATGCTCATGGGCCCGATGCGCAGCTCCATCCGGCCGGCCTCGATCTTGGCCAGGTCCAGCAGTTCGTTGATCAGGTCGAGCAGGCGATGGCTGGAGCTGATGATGTTGGCGATGTAGCGCTTGCGCTTCTCGTCCACGGGACCGGTGCGATCAGCCAGTGTTTCGGCCAGCACCTCCGCAAACCCGATCATGGAGTTCAGCGGCGTGCGCAGTTCGTGCGAGACGTTGGCCAGGAACTCCCCCTTGATCTTGTTAGCCTCGTACAGCGCGATGTTGGTCTCGGCCAACTGGCCGAGCTTCAGGTCCAGGCTCTTGTTGGTCTTGCTGAGCTGGTCGGCGTGGTCGCGGATCTTGTCGAGCATCGTGTTGAACATGACCGACAGTTGCTCGAACTCGTCGCCGGTGTTGATGTCGGCCCGGATGTTCAGGTCGCCCTCGGAGACCTTCTCGGCATAGTCGCGCAGCACGCGGACCGGCGAGAGGATGATCCGCGTGGTGATGAACCAGAACACCCCGATCGCGAGCACGCCGGCGAACAGGCCCGCCGCGACGATGTAGATGCGGTTGAGCATGAGTTGGCGTTTGGCCAGGTCGGCACGTAGACGCACCAGCAGGACCATCTGGAGCGGGTTGTCGGTGGGGGGCGTATCGACGGCCGGGTCGGCGGCACCGGGGTCGCGACCGTGGATTTGGGACAGGTCCGACCGCCGGATCGCCCGGGCGTAGCGGTAAAACTGCTGGCCGTGCTCGTCCTGGACTGTTCGGAAATGCTCGCGGCGCTTGCTACCCTTGCCGAACCGTTCGACCGCCGCGGCCAGGAACGGGTCGTCGCCCGCGGCCGCTTCAAGCTGGTCGGTCTCGATCAGGGTCAGACGGAGGCCCGGCACCACCTCATCGCCGGGCCGCTGGTCGCCCCCCGTCGGCAGGGCGTGCGGCAACAGGATCAGTTTGTCCAGCCATGCCTCGGCAATCTCGCGGGCCCGTTCGGCCTGGCCTTCGGTGACCAGCGTCTGCATGCGATGCCACACCACCGACAGAGCCGCCGTCAGGATCAGGACCACCGCTGCGCCGAACAGCAACTGACACTTGTTGGCCAGGCTGACCTGGACGCGTTTGGCCATGCAGATAATGATAGCGGCCAAACCCCGGCCCACGGGGCCGCTCGCCGCAAATGCGGGTGCCTCGCCGGTTCGGTGGTTCGAGCCTCGGGCCGTCCCCACGCTCGGATCAGCTCACGTATCCGCGGCGTTTTCCGGCGCGTGGCAGATGCGATCGAGCATCGGCAGCAGGCCCTCTTCGATCACCTGGTCCCAGCCCATCTCGGCGACGAGTTTCTGGCCGGAGTCGATCAGCTTCTTGCGGGCCTGGTCGGTCCATGGAAGTTGCCGCATCAACTGTTCGGCTACGTTGGCGGCGACGGCCTGCTCGATCCGGTCGCGCTCGGTTTGGGTCATGGACTTGAGTTGGTCGATCGAGCGAGGGCTGTCCAGCTTTGTAAAGTCGGCGACGATGACGTTGGGCGTGCCGGTGCCGTTGGTGACATGGTTGACGAACCCGCCGCAACCGCACACGTTCGAGATGACGCAGACCGCTCCGCTGCCCAGTGGTTCGAGCGGGCTGATGCCGAACGGTTCGTAGGTTGCCATGCCGAACTCGATGTCGGTTGCACGCCGCAGATCAGCGATGTTCATCCGGCGTGGCAGCCGCCGGCCGAGCCGATCGTGCGACCATCCGAACTGGTTGACCAGAACGACCTGGACGTGTTTGTGACCGTTGTTAAACCCCTCGATGTTGTGGTGGATGTTGACCTCGGGACCGACAAGGTCGGGATAGCCGCTACGGTGGCGGCGGGGCCAGTCGTACTGTCGTTCCATGGCCATGACGTCCTGAGGTCGCCGCACGCCGGCGGCGGTGGTGAGGATGAACAGCACGCCGGTTTTTCCCTGCTGCGCGAGCCGGCCGTCCAGTTCATGGCACACCTTCAAGTCGCGCCACAACCCCTTGCTGACGACCGGGCGGGTGACGTGTGTCATCAGCACGCTCGGCTCGAAACCCACGATGGCCTTGGCGTATTCGAGCAGCATGGCGCGGCTGCGGCGTTTGCTGTCCAGATCGACCGCCATCGCCGGCACGCCGTTG
Source organism: Phycisphaeraceae bacterium (assembly GCA_036477175.1). Classification (GTDB taxonomy): domain Bacteria; phylum Planctomycetota; class Phycisphaerae; order Phycisphaerales; family Phycisphaeraceae; genus JAZGCX01. Next base: position 3,519 of record JAZGCX010000316.1, on the reverse strand, counting down.
TAGACCAGCTCGATCGGGTGCTCGTTGCACCGCTGGTTGAGGAACTTCAGTTCGTCGCGGGTGCGGTCTCCGACGGCGATGACGCCGTCGCACAGGTGGGCGCGGCTGATGAGCGCGTGGCGGAACAAATGGTCCAGTTTGCCGAACACGTCCTGGACGTACAGGCCATTGGAGCGGGCCTGATCGAGCACGTTGTAAAACATGGTGTCATGGCCGGGGTGGTCTTCCACCAGCCAACGGGCGGTGGCGCACTCATGAGCGTGGAAGACGGTGCGGAACTGGGCCTGGCCGTCGAGGATCGCCTGCAGCGCGGCGGGCATGCCCATGAACTCGTGGCTGAACAGCACGCACGGCAGGTCGTCCTCACCCAATAGCGCCAGCAGCGCGTAGTAGGCGGGTTCGGCCAACCGGACGTACTCCTCGAAGTCCCATGCTTGCTCGTATCGGCTGCTGTCCAGACCAAACGTCTTCCACAGTCGCAGTTTGAAGATGTTGAGCCGATCGGGGTTGACCCGGAACACGTCGATGAGCAGGACTTCGGCTTCACCACTTCGGCCGTCGCCGACGTGCTCATACCGACGTTTGCCATAGACGATCGCGACGTTGAAGGCCCACTCGACCGGCCGGAACTTGCCCGCCAGGTCGGCGCGGTCGATCTGGTCGATCGAGCTGTACAGCACCTGGCCGTGTTCCCCGAGCCTGGCTTCGGGATCGACGGTGATGTGAGCCTGGGTGGGCCCGACGAGGATCGAGCGTTTGACGTGCCGCTGGTAGACCGGCGAGACCATCAGCCCTTCCAGCACGGTCCCGATCCCGCCGAGTTGCTCGACTGCTTCGTGCGTCACGTGGGCGAGAGTGAGAGGAGTGGGATTCAAGGCAATAATGCGGTGGATGGTTAAAGGTTAACGGTTAAAGGTGAAGGGTGAAGGGTGAAGAGTGAGGGGTAAAAGGCGGCAGCCATCGCAGGAGTTTAACAGGCATGAGCCAGAATGAAGCATTAGGCGACCCGCTTTTCATTGTTCACCTTTCACTGTTTACTCTTCACTGCTCATCCCGGTGGCAGATCGCCGGGGTCGATCTTGGGGCCGCTCGGGGTGGTTTTGTCGCCGGTAGCGGACGGGATGGGGCGGCTGCGCCGCGACGGCCCGCTGCCGCCACGGGGCATGGCAATCACACCGGTACGCGCCAGTTCGACGATGCCGTAAGGTTTTATCAGGTCGACAAAGGCTTCGATCTTGTCTTCCGTTCCGGCCAGCTCGATCATCAGCCGATCGGGACTCACGTCCACGCACTTGGCGCGGAACAGATTGGCCAGGGTGATCAGCTCTTCGCGTTTGTCGGCCGGGCCGGCTTCGTTCGCGGTGGACACCTGCACCAGTATCAGGTCTCGTTCGACGAACTGCACGGTTTGATAGTCCACCACCTTGACGACCGGGACCAGCTTTTGCAGTTGCTTTCGGACCTGTTCGAGCACGGCTGCGTTGCCATTGACCACGATGGTCATCCGCGACAGCTCGGGGTTTTCGGTTCGGCCGACGACGAGGCTGTCGATGTTGAACCCGCGAGCGGCGAACATGCCGGCAACCTGGGCGAGCACCCCCGGCTCGTTGGTGACCAGGGCGGCGATCACGTGCCGCATCACTTGGGGTTCTTGTTCGGTCATGGGAGCGACATGATACGCTTGGGCCAGTGCCGACCCAAATCACCCGTCCGGGGGACGAGTTGGTGCCGGCGTGTTGACGTTCGCCTAAGGCAGATGGTGCAATCAAGCCGGCCCTGAGGGGCGATAGACCGTGGCGTTGTGCATTGGGGCCGGGAGGGGGCGAATCGGAGGGCGATAGAGCGGCCGGCGTGTGGAAAGGGTGTTGATTTCAGTCGATGGGGGGCGTGCCTACGTGGATCAACGGGAAATGACAGTGGGACCGACAACCGATGGACGCCATTGGCCCAAGTGCCGGTATGCCCGTTAGTTGGTGTCAACGAACACGTTAAGTCACTTTCATCGTTCTTACACCGCGTCCGGGGCCTTGGCCGGCGTTTGGGGGTGGTCTGATAACGCCCTGAACGCGGGTCATGTGCGGATCGTGTGGAAAACGCGCGGCGCAGGGCTGACTTTAAGCGGCGACGACTGCGGTAGTTACAAAAGGCCACCCGGTGTCGGCTGGCTGGTCAGTGGATGGACCGTATGTCGCTGAAGTTGGGGAGGATGAGGCCGACGCCGTCTTTGGGCCACCGGTACGGTGCCGGCCAATAGATGAAGAACGCTCGGCCCATCATCAACGGTCGCGGCACCACACCGGGCGTGGTCTGGTTGCCGAACATCCGCTTGGTGATCCATGGATCGACCTGTTCCCAATAGCGGCTGTCAAGACTGGACGGGCTGTTGTCGCCCAGGCAGAAGAAGTGGTCGCTGCCCAACGTCATCGCCAGGTCGTCGGCGCTTGCGGTCGTTGCACGCTTTGGATTCTTGGTGACGCCGCCGTGGGCCCAGCCGCCTGAGTGGGGATTGGACGTTGAGTAATAGATGTCACGATCGAGTTCGACATGGTGGAGCGTCACCGGCGAGCCGGAGACGACGATCTGAACGGTCGGATATGTTTCGGCCGGCTTTCGGCCGATGGCGTCCTGAATGCTGGACATCTGGTAGGGCGCAGTCAACACCTTTTGGCCATCGACCCACAGGCTCACCTCCTGATCGACGTGCCATAGTTCGATGGTGCGTGGCCGATGTGAAGCGAACGGCTCGATGCTGCTCGGCTCACACAGACTTTTCCATTTTGTCGTGGCCCGGTTCTGGGCCTTCAGCGTGACGTTGCCCTGTGCGTCGATCTCGCCGATCACGGTCATCGGTCGGCCCGTGGGGTCGTCCATTCGCGAGGTGGTTTGCAGTTGCACGGCCAGGCCGGGGGCGTCGGGCACGAAGGTCGCCGCGACGCGCACGTCTTCGATCGGTTCGACGGGGGCGGTTTTCCATTGGTTGTAAGGGTATTCGCCGGGCCCCCCGCGCATCTGGGACTCAAAGTTGAAGCGGATGCCGCTCGGGTCGGTACCGTCGTAGCGATAGCTCCGCCGGTTTTGTAGCTTCCAATCGTCGGCGTCGCCCTTTTGCACGTCCCAGGGCACCTGCCAGGTGTGCGGACGCGGGCGGGCCAGGCTGAATTGACCGCGGTCCAGTGGGACGTAGTCGCTGCGATAGATCGGCTGCCAGACGGCCCGCTGGATCGCCTGGGCGTGGCGGTTTTGGGCCGTGTCGGTCTTGCGCGCGATGTGCCATTGCCGGTCGGCTGGCGAGGCGTTGGGGTCGTGGCTCTTGACGTAAATGTTGCCGTCGATGATCAGCAGGCTTTCGTTGGGCAGGCCGACCAGGCGTTTGATGTAGTTGGTCTCGGGCTGGTGGGGGGCCTTGAATACGACCACGTCCCAGCGGCGCGGTTCGCTGAGGCTATAGAGGTATTTCTGCACGAGGATGCGGTCGCCGGCACTGGTGCGGCTACCCCTGCTGACTCGGTTTGGGTAATG
>JAZGCX010000315.1:0-2217 GCA_036477175.1 Phycisphaeraceae bacterium | reverse complement strand
AAGCTCTGGCTCGTCGTTGATGTTGTGGATGAACTTGTGGGTTCGTGATCGTGCCATGCGGTGGGCGAATCCGCGGCCGGCGTTGCCGTCGTAGGCGGCGAAGACCAGGTGGCGCACGTCGCGGCTGGTGTCGGTGCTGTCGGCGATGTGGCGCAGGGACCGGCCGGGTGAGTGTGGCATCGGTGTGGCGGCGGCCAGGTCGGTCAGCGTGGCGGTCAGATCGAGGTGATCGGTCAGGTCGTGGATCCGCCGACTGTTGGTTTGACCGGGCAGCTTCATCAACAGCGGCACGCGGATCGCTTCCTCGTAGAGACACATCTTCTGGAACAGGCCGTGAGACCCGAGCATTTCGCCGTGGTCGGCCGAGAAGATGACGAGGCTGTCGTCGAACATTTGTGCGTTTTCGAGCGCGGCCAAAACGCGGCCGACGCATTGGTCGAGCATGGCGACCATGCCGAGGTAAACCGCCCAGGTCTGGCGCCACTGCGGTTCGCTGACGTGGGCGCCGAGCTGTCCGGGGATGTTGGCCAGTTGCATCGCCGGTTGACTGCGGTACCAGCGGCCGACGCTGGCAGGCAGTTCGATGGTGTCCGGGTCGATCAGGTTCGCCCATTTGGCGGGGGCCCACAGGGGCGGGTGCGGCAGCCAGAACATGCCGAACAACGCCAGCGGCTTGTCGCCCTTGTGCTTCTCGATGGTTTGGGCCATCTTTTCGGCGAGCACGGCATCGAAGAACAGGTCTTCGCGGAGGGGGAAGACGCCGGTGCGTGTGCTTGTGGCGTGGAAGACAACGGGTTTGCCCTGGTCGTAGTCGATGACCGGGTCGCGGAAGGCTTGCAGGTCGCCGAGCATGAGGCCGCGTGCTTCGAGTTGTTTGTGGTGTTCGCCGGGGCCGTGCGGGTTGATAAACTCGACCTGTGGCAGGCGGAGCGCGAGATCGGGGTTGGTGCGGACGTGGAGGATGCCGACGTGGACGACGCGATAGCCGGCGCGCACGAGGTGGTCGTGCAGCAGGGGGACGTTGTCTCGCACGACGGCGTACTTTCGTTCGTGCGGGAACCAGCCGTTGATGATCGCGCCGTGCTGGTGCGTGTGCAGGCCGGTGAACAGGCTGCAGCGCGCGGGGATGCACAGGGGGCATGGGGTGAAGTGGCGGGAAAAAATGGCGCACCGCTGGGCGAGGCGATCAAGGTTGGGCGTGAGGTTGGTTTGGCCGGCAATGCCTTTTGGTCCGGTGTAAGCGCCCAGGGCGTCCTGGCGGAGCTGGTCGGCCACGAGGAAGATCAGATGCGGTTTGCGGTCCGGGTTCGCTGCGGGACGGGCCATGCCATGAGCCTAGCGGTGCGGTAAGGTGGTGACAATGGCGACGAGCGGTGCTGAGCTTGACGGCGTGTTGAGCGCAACAGGCGGCGGCGTGTTGGTGCGTGTGAAGGTGTTGGCCGGGTCGAGCCGAACGAAGGTGGCGGGCGTGCTCGGTGATCGTCTGAAGGTGGCGGTGTCGGCGGCGGCGGAAGGCGGCAAAGCGAACCGCGCGGTGTGCGAGTTGCTGGCCCGGGTGGTGGGCGTGGCCAAGCGCGACACGGTCGTTGCGACGGGCAAGGCTCAACCGCTCAAGACGGTCAAGATCATGGGCGCCAAGCTCTGCGACGTGACGAAGCGCCTGGGTGAGGCGCTCTCGCGGGGCGGGTGATCGACGCCGTTACATCGGGCGGTCGGGGTCAGGACAGAGGTGAAGATCGGCGGCGGCGAGCCAGTAGGCCGACGCTTCCAAGTGCCATCAGCATTATCGTCGCCGGTTCGGGCACCGACGTAGGCGCCCCAGTACCCGACTGGCCGAAGTTGTTCTGCAATATGCTGAAGTCGGAAAAGGTGATGAGCGCGTCACCGTTGAAGTTGGCGTTTGCCCAGCCACCGGCCAGGCCGAAGTTGTTCTGCAGTGCGGTAAAGTCGGCGAAGCTGACCGCCAGGTCCAGATTGGCGTCACCGAACAACGAGCCGAGGATGTTGAGCACCAACTCGTCCACGTCGGCCTGGTCGACGAAAGCGTCGCTGGTTAACTCGAAGAACGGGTCGTGGGTGCCGGCGGCCACCTCGGCGAACAGCAGATCGATGTCGGCGGCGTTCACCAGGCCGTCGTCGTTGAAGTCGCCGAGCAGGGAGATGTTGCTGTCGATCCAGTCGGCGTGAAACGAGACGCGGGTATCGATGGCAAACTCA
>JAZGCX010000314.1:0-5532 GCA_036477175.1 Phycisphaeraceae bacterium | reverse complement strand
TCATTGAGCCAGGTCTGTTGCCGGGTGTTCTCCAGCTCGGCGATCCGCGTCTTGAGCGCATCGAGTTCCGACTGTAGCTGCGCCTCGTTAGCGTTAGCCACAACGGTAAGCGCCAGCAGGACGCTTGCCCCAAGGCAAATCATGTGTCTGCGTCTGTTCATGATCCCATGGCTCCTTTCCAGGAATGACCTTCGTGGACGGGTTCGCCCATTGGTGTTCAGCCCGATGGCTGACTTTGACTATACCTTGGCCAACACGGCCAAATCAGTTTCGGCGTCAACGCAACGCCGCGACACACTTCCAGGTTAGTTTTGTTTAATGGGAAGGCTCGCCTCGCACAGCTTAGGTGCCGTCCCTGTGAGCGATTGGTGAAAAAATGTCTCCTGATCGCAGAGCCCGTGACGGCTCCGTTACATCCGTGTCTTGTTTATTTGCGGGGTTTGGGCCTTGCTCCTTCAGGCCGCGTTGCGATGCGGTGGTCTCTTTTCCTTTATGATGCGGCAGGCTTTGGCGGGAGAAATAGTACCGTAGGTCGAGGTCTGCATCGAATCGGCCGGCCGCGTCAACGTCTCAGTGGCGTTTTTCGTGCTCAGGCGGCAGCAACTTAAGCCTGGCCGCGATTCTTTTTCGGTTAGACCGGCCTACAAAGTTCAGTGTTGGTCCTCGCTTATCATGGGGCGTCTTTTATCGGACCGGCGGCCATGTGGAAGTGTTGGTGACCACCTGCCGCCATTTCGCGGGTTTCTTGAGCCCGTGCCATCGTCCGGTTTCTCGGTCGTCTCAAATCACCGCCTGGTCGTTGGGCAGCGGCTCGGCCACACGCAGACCCAACCGCTCCAGCCCCAGAACGATCGTATTGAGCACCACCCAACATTCCACGGCGAACGGCAGGAAGCCGAGGAAGCCTATCCAAGGCATTTCAAAGTACTTATAGTGCTCCAAGCCACCGATAAACGGCAGGTCGTACGTCCACTTGGCCAGCGCCCAGTAGTTCCAGAACTCCCAGCACAATCCGCAGGTCGCCCCCGCCGCCATCAGTGCTAACCACCGCCCCCACCTGCCTTTGCGCCAGTCGGCCAGGATGCTCGGCCCGCCGAGGTAATGGTTCAGCGGGTCCAGCAGGAAGATCAGCCCCACCCACAGCGTCAGGTTGCCCAGCGGGTCGCGTGCCAGCACCGCCCACAGGGTGAATCCGATGCCAAAAGCAACCGAGCCGACCATCACGGAGTGTGTCAATATCAGTGCCGCGGTCCCCGGTACGACCAGTAGCCCGGCTGATGCCCACATGGGTAGGCGTTGCCCTGCGGCGGCGTCGAGCTTCGGCTCCAGTAGCAGGACCGCCCCGGCCAGGATCAGGTTGACGGCCAGCACGATCGTCCAGGCCGCGCGGCGGTTGGCTGAATCGCGGCGTGTGCACAGTCGGGACAAACCCAGCCGCTGGTACAACTGGGCAGCGAGGAACATTCCCGGCGAGATCGCGGCGAAGGCGATGAAGTAGCCCACCACGCGCTGCGAGAACTGGGGGGGCAGCCCGTGGTACCGCCAAGCGTCCATAAAGTAGAAGTTGACCCAGTCGAAGAAGCACCAGACGGGGATGCTGGTCAGCCAGGCGACAACGAATCGGTTGGGCCGGGCACGGATGCTGGCGATCGTTGGGTCCCGCCGCGTGCGGCTTAGCCGGGTGAGCAGGCCGTCGAACACCAACAGGTATCCGATCCAGCCCAGGCCGGTCATGTTGACTGCCACCCACCGCGCGACATGTTCCAAAGCGCCATTGGGCCGTGGCAGCGGCGTCGGGCTGGGGATCACGATCCCGCCGCGCCTGTTCACGTCGAGCAATAGCAGCACCTGGCACGCCGCGATCAGGCCGAGTCCAAGCCACAAGGTCAATGGCAAGCACCGCCACGGCGAAAGTGGCGATTTCGTGGCCGACGTGATCGCTGCGTTTTTCATTCGACCAGCCAGGCCTATCAGTCAGCGTGGATGCACAGGCGTGTGCTACGCCTGGGGAGGCGGATTGATGGGGTCGGCTGGCGTTGGGTCGTCATCATCGCCGTCCACGTCGATCACCTCGTCTGCCAGGTCGTGGTGTGGTTGACCGGATCGGCCCTCGGCCGCTCGGGCGGCGCGGCGTTCGGCACGCTGGCGCGCCTCGTCGGTGGGCCAATCGTATTGAACCTGACCCGTTTCGGGATCGCGCCAGTCGGCATCGTGTTCATCGTTTGCCTCCGTCTGCTCCTGCGGCGGCACAAGTGCGACGCGGATCTCGGCGCCGGCGTGGTCCTGCACGACGCGGACCTTGCGCTGACGCACCAGTTCCAGCACCGCCAGGAACAGGCCAATCATTTCGCTGCGGCTATCGCGGCCGACGAAGATGTCCTGGAGCGTCATCGACCCGTTGACCCCGTCACGTTCGAGACGGTCGAGGATGTCCTCGGCGTGCAGTGCGATGGGCGTGTCGTCGTAGACCACCTCGTGGTGCGCGCTTTCACCGATGGACTCGAGGATGCGGGCGAACGCCGCGCACAAGTCAAAGACCTGTGCGTCTTCGAGGTCGAACTCGATCGGCGGCGCGGTTTGTGCGTCGTCTGTGGCGGCATCGTGGCGCGCGGGATGGTACGCGAACCGCGCCAGCCAATCCTGGCGGCGCTCGTCCAGCGCCATGGCCGCGTCCTTGAACCGTTTGTATGCGAGCAACTGCTGCACGAGGTCGTAGCGTGGATCGGTTTCGTTCAGCACATCGGCTGCCGCGTCGTCGGCGCCTTCGCCTTCAACGCCGGCGCGCGGCAGCAGCATCCGGCTCTTGATTTCCAGCAGCGTCGCGGCCATGACCAGAAACTCGCCCGCCCGCTCCACGTCGATCTGCTGGATGAACTTGAGGTGATCGAGGTACTGCTCGGTGAGCTGGGCGATCGGGATGTCGTACAGGTCGACCTCGTGCCGCTTGACCAGGAACAGCAGCAGGTCGAGCGGCCCGCTGTACGCTTCAAGTTCGACGCGGTAGTCTTGCATCGGGCTGGTCATGGCATTGCTTCGGTAATCGCAGCGTCTTAACAGGTCGCGGGTCCGTGGGGTGTCAGTCCGCCGCCATTTGCATCAGCGCAGTCGCTGTGCGCAGATCATATAATAACGCCCTCGCCATGGACGCAACAAACGTCACTCTCGATGAACAGACTTTTGCTCAGCAGGTGCTCCGCGCCGAGATTGAGGCCATTTCCCGGATTGAGATCGGCCCTGAGTTTCACGAGGCCGTGGAACTGATCCTGGACGCGACCGGTGATCGCAAGGGTGGTGCCGTCGTCGCCAGCGGGCTGGGCAAGAGCGGGCTGATCGGGCAAAAGGTCTCGGCCACGTTCGCGTCCACCGGCACGCCGTCGCACTTCATGCACCCGACCGAAGCGATGCACGGCGACCTGGGGCGGGTCCGCCGCGAGGACGTGGTCCTGGTGCTGTCGTTCGGCGGCAACACGGACGAGGTGGTGTCACTGGCCACCCTGCTGCGGCAGGACCAGGTGCCGCTGATCGCGATTGTGGGCAAGCCGGAGTGCGACCTGGCGCGGCTGGCGAGCGTGACGCTGTGCGTCGGCGACGTGACCGAGGCGTGTCCGCTGAACCTGGCGCCGACCGCCAGCACCACCGCCATGCTCGCACTCGGCGACGCGCTGGCGCTGGCGGTGAGCCGACGACGCGACTTCGGCGTCGAGGACTTTATGAAGGTCCACCCCGGCGGGTTGCTGGGTCGCCAGCTCATGCCCGTGGCCGAAGCGATGCGGTTCCGTGCCGGGCAGAACCTGCCGCTGATTGCCGGTGGGCTGACGGTTGAACAGGCGTATGCCGAAGCGGAGAAGTTCGCCCAGGCCAGCGGGCTGCGCCGGGCTGGGGCGCTGCTGATCGTCGATCGGCGGGGCCGGCTTGCCGGCATCTTCACCGACGGCGATCTGCGGACGGCGTTGATTCGCCGGGGCCCCGAGGTGTGGCACGGCCCGATCGAAAACGTCATGACCAAAACCCCCACGACACTGCCCGACGATGCGCTGGTGCGCGACGCGGTGCGGATCGTGCGGGAGCACCGTTTTGACGAGATCCCCATTGTGGACGCCGGCGGCAAGCCGGTGGGATTGATCGACGTGCAGGACCTGGCGGCGCTGAAGGTAATCGAGGGGTGAGGGGGGAATGGCGAATGACGACTGTCGAGTCAAGTCCCAATGACTCAATGACCTAGTGACCCACCCCGCAAGCGCCCGATGACGGATGGGTTCGGTCATTGGACATGTGTCATTCATTCGTCATTCGTCATTATGGAATGTCGATCCGTGGAAACACTCACCTCTATAAAGCTCATCATCTTCGACGTTGACGGTGTGCTGACCGACGGGGCGATCATCGTGAACGACCAGGGGGTTGAGTCGAAGCACTTCCACGTGCGTGATGGGCTTGCGATCAGGGCGGCGATGTCGGTGGGGCTGAAAATCGGGGTCTTGACGGGCCGATCGAGCCGATGCGTGAACCTTCGCATGACCGAAATTGGAGTCGATCTGCTGTTGCAGGGCGCTAAGGACAAGGCGGTGGGGTTGGAGACCCTGTGCCAACGTGCCGGCGTGGACCTGGAAGAGACGGCGTATGTGGGCGACGACCTGGTGGACCTGCCGGCGATGCTGCGCTGCGGTTATCCGATCGCTGTGGCCGATGCGGTTGCGGAAGTGCGCGACGAAGCCAGCTATGTCACGGCGGCACCCGGCGGCCGGGCCGCGGCTCGCGAGGTGATCGAGCACATCCTCAAAGCCCAGGGCCGGTGGGACGAGGTCCTCGAGCAATACGGGGTCTGATGCCGGTCACAGTCGAAAGCGGCGCGTTGTCCGATTCGAGCACCACATGGTCATGCGGTGCCGACACCGGGTTGCCACCCGGTGCTGTTTTCAACTGCGATCGATCATCAAAGGTCGTCGCGGTGTTGGAGGACGCGGATCTTATAGTTGAAGTAAATCAGGCAGGCGACCATGGCCAGGCTGACCGCGCCCGAGCCGATGGCCATGGCCAGGTCGGCGGCGCGCCCGGTCACCCCCGGCTGGCGGAACGTGTACAGCGAAAAGCCGAAGAAGAACAGGATCGACGATGAGATCAGCACTCGGTGGAAGTTGTACAGCGCCATGGTGTGTTGCTTCTACCTCTTCGGCTCATTGTAGGCCGCGATTGGTGGCGGGTCATGATGCGTACTGCCCCGCCGTTTCCCTCGCCGGATATCCATTAGCGGGAAATGGTGGGCGCCGGATGAAGTCGTTATCATCATGGTGCGTATGAAAGTCGGCGTCATCAGCGACACGCACGACCGGTTGCCGCCGTTGCGGCGGGCGGTGGCGCTGTTTGAGCGGTTGAAGGTGGGGGCCCTCTTTCATGCCGGCGATTTCGTCGCCCCCTTTGCCGCTAAGATCATCGCCCCGGAGGTGCTGTCGGTGCCGCTGCATTGCATCTACGGCAACAACGACGGCGAGCGCGAAGGGCTCAAGGCCATCCTGCCCAACCTGGTCGAGGGAC
>JAZGCX010000313.1:0-3629 GCA_036477175.1 Phycisphaeraceae bacterium | reverse complement strand
CGGCGCAGTTTCGCGGCTTCATGAATTTCGACAATATCCAGATCGAATACTTTGGTCTGACCGGCCAAACCTACTGGCAGGTTGACAGCGGCACATCGGTCGCCGGGTTTACGACCGATTCAACGGCCTGTGGCAGCCAGGAAAGAGATGTCTACCTGATCACGCTCATGGCCACCGGCGGATTCAATTGCACCAACTTCCGGATGGAAGGAAGGGCGGCGGTTCCGCAGAACCTGTGGTTGATGATCAAAGACACCGTTTACGCAGTCGCCACAGACGTCACGGGCATCGACTTTGCATTGAATTTCGAAGATGACTCCAGCGGCGGCGTCACTGCCAGGTACGAACTTGGCTACGCGCAGGGAGGCGTCTTCACATCCTTTGGCTTTGCAGACGAGGGTCCACATACGGGCCAGTCGACCTATGTAACCGATCTCAGTGCAATCAGCGGCACCGCCCCTGCGGGATCCCAGCTGGCATTAAGAATGGTCGATGTCGCTCCTTCGTTCGGCGACATGGACGATGTGCGTATTTATAACCGCGCACTAAGCCAGCCGGAGATCCTGGTCCTTGCCAATTGCACGCAGGACCTTGACATCGTCAAGCGTGCATTTTGGCCGGATGGCACGCCGATTCCGACGGGTGCGACCATCCCTGGCGGTGTGGAATTCAAATACCTGCTTTACATCAACAACTCGGGAGTCGCTCGTACCGATGTCACCGTACGCGACGTGCTGGACGCGGCGTTCCCGTATCAGACGGGAACGATTCAGGTCGACAACTCGGTCGCCAAGTGTGCACTGGTCGCGTGCACCGTGGCCGAGGAGCTGACGATTTTCGCGGCAGTGGTCGGGGCCGCTCCCTTATCAGATGCGGTAGACGGCGATGTCGGCAGCGACACCGGCGCGAGTTTGAGTGTCGACGCCGGTAATGAAAACGTGGGCAACCTGCAGTTGGACATCAATGCCGATGCAGTTTGGGCCTTAATTGTTCTCGGTGAAAATGCCGTGAACCGGACACATTTCATGAACACGATGATCGAGGAGTAACGCCTCTGATTTAAACGAATTCCTCAGGGGGAATGCAACACCGAAACAGGCTGCTCCGCCGAAAGGCGGAGATCGCAAAGCCGGTGGCCTAAATCCGAAGAGATGCGGCCGACCGCCTGCCGAAGTGACTTAAGCACACTTCGGCCTGTCCGATTCGGCGTTGGCCATTTTTAGTGAATGGGGAATGAACCCCGATAGGAGAAAATCGATGAAACGGCAATATGGAAAAATCATGCAGCGTGTTGCTGCACTCATGCTCGGCGTCTTTCTGATTCTGAGTCCCGTGGCACAGGCCGCTGACAATACCGGTATTGGTGATGTCGCAGGCGACGGTGCTGCACTGGGCGACTCGAACTTGTTTCAGTTGTTCAGCAGTGGTGCCCTGACCTTGGTCAAGACGGCGTTTTTGACCGCCGACCAGACGCCACTGACCAGTGGCGATACGCTGCCTTTTGGCACGGACGTTGACTTCATGATTTACGTCAACAACAAGTCCGATCTGGTGGTCGCCGACGTGACGATCGAGGACGTTCTGGACGCATTGTTCCTCTACACGGCTGGCACCATTCGTGTCAACAACGCGACGGCCGAGTGTGCACTAGCGGCCTGTACGCCGGCTGAAGAGCTCATCATCTACAACGCAGCACGCATTGTCGGCGCGGGAACGGATGGTGTTCTTGCCGGGGATAGCGTCAGCTTCACGGCCGGTACCACGGTCGATGTCGGTAACGACAACCAGGCTCTTAATGACCAGCAGGATGCTGCTGCCAACTCGGTTCTGGCTGTCGTCTTTACGGTAACGGTGCAATAACGGAAAAGCGTTGAAACTGCCGTTTCAAGCATGACGCCCGGCGGGCGCGGCCTTTAGGCCTGCGCCCGCCGCGGCGCGAATGCGTGAAACGCAAAACGCGACCCCGTTTACGGTGCCGACATCACCAGCAATGGTGGCGTCGATACGCGTCGGATTCCGGTGAGACTGCCGTGATCGCGCGCAAACGATGGTCACCCACTCTGCAACGCAGACGCAAGTCTGCGGCGTTGATGCGTGCGCCTCCCGTACCCTCAGACAAAGCGACTGCTTTGATCAGCAAACGCCGTAAAGCCGTAATTTGGCTAACGCTATTGTGCTGGTTCCTCGGTGGACCGGCAGGCGTTCATGCGGCCGTGAACTCCGCAAGGGGCGGAATCAACGGCCTCGACAACGGCACCTTGATCGGTGGCGACGGCACGGGAACGGCTCAGATCGAAATCAACTCCGTTCGCTTGGCGCTGGTCAAAGAAGCTCGAGATCTGGCAGGCACGGTACTGCCTTCCGGGGCGGACGTTTTGCCCGGCCAGGATATCTACTTTGTACTCTACGTCGATAACGTTACCGACTTCCTCGCTTATCGCTTTACGATCGAAGACGCAATAAACGAAACCCAGTTCACATACATTCCCAACAGTCTGGAAACGACGACGGTTGTCAGCGGTTCGAATGCTGCTGCCCGTTGGGCAGGTATCTGGACACCACTGACTGACGCTCTCGGTGGCCCGGACGATGAAGCTTCCCTTCTCGACACCGGAGGTCCCGCCGGTCTCGACCACTTAGCTATTGGTGAAGTGACCGGGCAAGTTAACGCACCACTACAAATTCCCGCCCAGACACAATGGGCGATTCGATTCAGGGTGACGGTGAACTAATGGGCCGCCTCATCCGACAACTTATTCGAGCCTGCAGATTGCAGCAGTGTACTGCGCTCTGCTGGCTTATCGCCGGCCTGTTCCTGGTTCTGCCGGGGATCGCGGCTGCGCAGACCACGATTCAGAACTCGGCGACCGGCGAGCTGAACACCCTGGGCCTCGATCTATCGCAGGCAACCGTAACGCTGAACAGATTTACGCTGGTCAATCAATTTAATTCCACCGTCACCGTGGATCCACCCATCGTCGTCGCCAACGGCCTCGACTTCAGCACGATCACGGTGACACTGCGCGACAACAACAACCTGCCGGTCGCAGGGCGGGTCGTGTCCGTTGCATCGAGTCGCGGTGCGCAGGACATCGTCACACAGCCGCTCAATCCGACGGACGTCAATGGCGTGACGACCGGCGAGATTCGGTCAACGCTGATCGGCTTTGCCACCATAACCGCGATAGACGTGGCCGATAATGTCCTGCTGAATGATCAGCCGCAGGTCCTGTTTACATCCACCGAACTCCTGGTGTTGACGAAGGACGTCAGTCCGGGCAAAGCGGTGGTCGGCGACGTCGTGACCTATACGATCGCCATCCAGAATACGATCCCGGGCACGGTCAGCAACGTGCGTATCTTTGACGAGGCATCGCCGGTGCTTGCTTACCTGCCCGGCACGGCACTCCTCGATGGAAGCGTCATCTCCGATCCGCTGCCGGGGCCGCCGATGGTGTTCGACATCGGCGATATAGCGCCGCTGGTGGATAGCAACGGCAATGGCGTCGCCGACCCGGGTGAGGGCGGCTACCACGTCCTGTCATACAGCATGGTCGTCGGCGCGGGCGCCAGAGTCGGCACTTACACCAACCTCGCTGTCGCGGTCGATGTCTGCGATACCTGTGCGA
>JAZGCX010000312.1:0-2074 GCA_036477175.1 Phycisphaeraceae bacterium | reverse complement strand
AGATCACTGACGATCGAGGACCTGCGTGACAAGCCGATCGACGCCGATCCGCCGGATTACCGCGGCGAGATCCCCGGTGACTATCCCGATGAGATGACCGACGGCTACGACCGGCGGGCGCATGCGGGCGCTGCCTATGTTGCCGACGGGATCGGGCCGTTCCGCTTCAAGTATTTCGACATCGCGATCAATTACAGGGCGAAGCACAACTGGAACCTGGACGACTACGCGGTGCTGCACGGGTTCAACATCGTGGAGGCGCGGAATAAACTCGCCTTATCCTCGACCGGCATCAGGACGAACCTGCAGTTCCACCGGCACTACCCGGGCGGCACGATCTTCACCCTGGCCGCCGGGACCCGGAAAGTCGCAAAACAGTTGACGGAGCACCACAAACCGCCTTACGGGACTTTCACGCAACCGCGGTGGGACCTGGTCCACCGGGATGAAAATCTTGACACCGTCGATGAGGTCTATCACCGGATCAGGCACCTGCGCATCTTCAACTTTATCCACGGTGCGCTGCCCGACGGCATCGGTCCTGAGCAATTCATCATCAAACTGGACCTGGAACATCCGGTCCTGAAGCTCAACAAGCTGAAAGCCCAGAAGTGGTACTCACGAGGCCTGGAAGCCGACTACTACGCCGGCTTTGCCCATGCGCACCTGGCGTCGGCCAAAGCCGCGAAGCAGCCCGACGGCCGCTTCGAGCAGCCGTGGCTCACGACGGCGATTTATTCGATCCAACAGGAGCCGTTCAGGTGGAGGTCTCGCGGCTACCTCGTTGGTCTGGATCTGAACGGCCCGAACCTGAACGGCAAGCCGGTGACCGAAGGCAGCCCGATCTGGGAATGGGAACAATTCCGCAAACTGATCTTTGAGCACGGTTATGACATCAAAGTGGTGAAAGGCTGGGCGAACGACTGGGACCAGCGTCACGTGCCGCTGGTGCTGGCGCTGACCGACCTGAACATGATGCTGGCGATGGCGTCGGCCAAACCCACGAAGGTGATCATGAGCATGTCAGCGCAGTTCACGACTCAGGGCAACCATCAGGACTGGCGGTGGTGGCGGGGGTTGCCGATGCCCGTGGAGGACGCCCGCGCGATGACGGCCATGGCGCTGTTTGGGGGTGTGGACGGTCTGCTTTTCAGACCGGGGCGCGGCCTGACAAGCAACCTGCACGTGGTGCCCGAGATTGCCATGCGGCAAGAGGGGACGGGGACGGGGAAGCGTCAGCTTCGGCCGGATGATCCGGAGCCGGACAAGACCGCGCGGAAGGGCCCTGAGTTTGTCGTCAAGACGGGCTTCACCCTGGCGCCTATCGCCCCCGGGGCGCCGCCGCGGGTCAGCTACAACGGCTCACCCGCCCTGGGCGATCACCGATTCAAGCGGTACGACGTGATCCACGTGCTCGGCGTTGGGCCCGAGCCGCCGAACAAAGTCAGGTTTCAACTGGTCAGGAAAACCACGGATGCGCCGCTGACCCTCGAGCGAAAAAACAGTCCCGCTGACCGCGGCCTGGACCTTGCCGGCGAGACGGTGGGCTACGCCCATCCGGTGTTCGAGATGGCGCGGGCGGACCTGCAAGCCAAATTGATGCCGAGGTCGGCGGGCATGTCGGGTGTGATCGAGGGGTTGGCGCTGGCCAAGCAGTTCGAGTTCTGCCTGCGCGTGGGCAGGAACCGGATCGGCGCGGCCACATCGGACGCCCGGTCGGCGTTGAAGGTGTACGAAGACGCCTGGGGGGGTAACAGCGGTCGCGGCGCGGCCGGCGGGCCGGTGATGCGATGGGTCAAGATCGGCCCGTACCACGTTATCGCGACGTTCGACCCTGATTGGCTCAACGCGTCGGCGGACGAGCAAATCGAAATCCTCGACTTCGACGGCACGGGGCAGAAACTCACACTGCCCGCCGACAAACAGGTGCGCTTGTTTGTTCTGAAAGACCCCGATCCCGTCGAGGAGTAATACGGGTCCCGGTTAGAAACGGCGCGTCGGTGCGTCACGGGGCGGTTGGCGGGTGGGCCTGGTACTTCAAGCCGGTGACTGCGGTGCCGTCGGACGACGTGAT
>JAZGCX010000311.1:0-2150 GCA_036477175.1 Phycisphaeraceae bacterium | reverse complement strand
CCGGCCAGGCCCAAGCCGGACAAACCGATTGACCGCGTGGTCCGGGCGGACTGACCGGCCCGCAGACCACAAGTTCTTAGGCCCCTGATCGAGTGCGACCCGGACCACCCCCTGGCCGGGTCGTGCTTTTTTTTGTCGTTGTCCAAACCGGTTTCATCCGACGCTTTGATAGCCGGCCCGGGCCCGCGACCTGTCAGGTCGCGGCTAACCTTGTAAAATCAGTCGAATGTGTACCGGCGAATCCAGTCAACAAGCACAGCACCGCGCGATATTGGCGCTGCTGTTTCTGGTGCCGGCGCCGATTGTCGGTACGGCCGTGGGGATGGTTCTGTATCCGGGACCGGTCGGCTCGGCGGTGTATGGGCTGAGCAAGCTGTGGATGTGGGTCTTGCCGGCGCTGTGGTGGCTGGCGGTGGACAAGGCCAAACCGGGCTGGTCCAAACCCGACAAAGGCGGCTTCGCAGTGGCGGCGGGGCTGGGCCTGGCCATCGGTGCGGTGATCGTCGCGGCGTATTTCCTTGTCGGCCCTTACATGATCGATGCCGAGCAGGTGCGGCAGGTCGCAGCCGGCAACCAACTGACAAGCCTGCCGAGGTATCTGGCACTGTGCGCCTATCTGATCCTGGTCAATTCGGTGATGGAAGAGTACGTGTACCGGTGGTTTATCTTCCGCAAGTTCGAATCGCTGTTGCCGTCGTGGGCGGCGGTCTTCGCCGCAGCGGCGTGCTTTACCGCCCATCACGTCATCGCGCTGGTGGCGCAGCTCGGCTGGTTCGCCGGTTGCCTGTGCAGCCTCGGCGTGTTCATCGGCGGGGTGGTCTGGTCATGGCTCTACCTCCGCTACCGGTCGATCTGGCCGGGCTATCTCAGCCATGCGATCGTGGACGTCGTCGTGCTGGTGATCGGGTACGTGCTGATCTTTGGTGCGACTTGAGCCCCGCATGGGAATGCGGGGCCGGCACCGCATTCACATGCGGTGCTCGTCTCGCAACACGCAACCTTTACCTGAGATTCGCCTCAGACCTTGACCCCCGCGGCCAGACGCGTCACCTTCGGGTTGACCAGTGCCTCAAAATCCGCGTACGCCAGGCGCACCAGCTCCGTGTGTGAGCCGGCGTTGAACGCGATCTGCTCGTCTTCGGCCAGGCTCCGGTCCACGTACACCCGCAGGTTGTAAAGATTGCCGAACGGCGGCATCGCCCCCAATTCGCACCCCGGGAACACGTCCTTGAACTCGTCCTCGCTGGCCAGCTCCACCTTGCCGGCACCGGCCGCGGCCTTGAACAAGGGGAAGCTGACCCGGCTCGTCGCCGGCAGCACCGCCATCGCCAGATCGCCGTCGAGCTTCACCATGACCGTCTTGGCCAGTTCCCTGCCCGGGATGTGGGCCGTGGCGGCGATCTCCTGAGCGGTGTACGCCGGCGAATGGCTGATCACCACGTAGTGGATCTGGTTGCTGTCCAGAAACTCTTTGAGCGTCTTGAGCGGCATGACGAGCTCCTTTCAGTCAGATATGGCCGTGCAACACTGTCGCGCCCTGATCGACACGCAAGACAAAATCGACGTGTGTCTCACCTGATGATTATAACCCTGCACCAGACGACGCGAAACAACCGAGCCGCCGCCCAAGGCCGACGCGAAACCAAGCGAGCCGGGCCGTCCACGGCCCCGGCGCCGGGCGTGGGGACACGCCCCGCCTTCGGTGGGCTCAAAGCGCACCAAACGAGCTACACGCCGATCTTCTCAGCCAGGAACGCTTCGACCTTGTCAAGGCTGATGCGGTCCTGCTGTTGCGTGTCGCGGTAGCGGACGGTGACGGTCTGGTCCTTGAGCGTCTCGCCGTCGATGGTGAAGCAGTAGGGGGTGCCGGCCTCGTCCATGCGGGCGTAACGCTTGCCGATCGTCTGCTTCACGTCGAACTGACAGGCAAACTTCGAGCGCAACTGAAGGTATAGCTTTTCAGCGACCTCCGGCATGCCGTCTTTGTTCACCAGCGGGAACACCGCCGCCTTGATCGGGGCCAGCCGTGGATGAAACTTGAGATACACCTTGCTCGGCCGCGACTCGTCCGGGGTGTACGCCTCGCAGATCAGGGCAAGTGAGCCACGGTCGGCACCGGCGCTGGGCTCGACCACGTGTGGGAAGTAACG
>JAZGCX010000310.1:0-4118 GCA_036477175.1 Phycisphaeraceae bacterium | reverse complement strand
GATCGGGTGTCAGTCGGTCATGCAGGAGCGCTTCGAGTTTCTCCAGGCGCTTCTTGATCCTTTGACTATCCTGAATCAGCCCAGGCAGTTCAGAAGTGGCCAACGCGTTGCGCTTGGCCTGCTGAAGCGGCACCGCGGGGATGCCGCCGTATTGGCCCTTGTCGGGGATGTCGGTGATGACGGCGGTCTTGCCGGCAAGCTGCACATGATCGGCGATCGTCAGGTGTCCTGCCACGCCGACCTGCCCTCCCATCGCAACATAATCTCCGGTCCTGGTCGAACCGGCCAGACCGACCTGCGCGACAAGCAGATTGTGCTGACCCACGGTTGTGCCGTGGCCAATTGCGATCAGATCGCTGAGCTTGGTGCCCTTTCCAATGACGGTTGAGCCGACGGTGGCGCGGTCAATGGCGCAGTTGGCCCCCAGCTCGACATCGTCTTCAATGACGACGTTGCCGGCCGAGGGGATCTTGTGGTGCTTGCCGTTGTGCGTGGCGTAGCCGAAGCCGTCCTGCCCGATGACGCAGCCGGCATGGACGGTCACGCGGTCGCCCAGGACGCAGCCGGCATAGATCGTGACGTTGGGATAAATCACGCAGTCATCGCCGATGACCGAGTCCTTGCCGACGTAGCACTGGGGATAGATGATGCAGCGCTTGCCGATGGTGGCGCGGGGCGCAATGTAGGCAAACGGGCGGATGGTGCACAGTTCACCGATGACGGCGGATGGATCGATGTAGGCCAGTTCGCTGATGCCGGGGACGGGCTGCTGCCGCCAGCCGTGCAGCTCGACCATCGCTTGGCGAAACGCGAAGTAGGGATCGTCGGCGACGAGCAGCGTGCGGTCATCGGCCTGATCGGCATCGTCGGGGCAGACAATGATTGCCCCGGCCCTGCTGGCGGCCAACTGGTTGGCGTACTTGCGATTCGCCAGGAAGCTGACGTGCTCGGGGCCGGCTTCTTCCAAGCTCGCACAGCCGATGACCGTCTGCGACCCGTCGCCGCGCAGTTGCGCCCCGATCTTGTGAGCCAGTTGTTCGAGTGTGATGGTCATAATGGAAGGACCGCTGCCACCGTGAGCAGCCGCTTATCTCGAAGGTGCGCGGTGATCGTTACAATTCAACGTATTGCATGTCGGGTTCTTTGTCACGTTCGCCGGCCGGGTGGTGCACGTCGGTGACCAAGGCGTCGCCCATCTCGGTGCGGACCCGGTGGGCGTCGTAAAAGGATTTCTCCGCCAGGCCACAAACGGCCAAGAGGTCCAGAGCGATCTGGCCTTCGGTCTTGGCCAGTTCGATGACAGGAATTGCCTGCTGAAAACTCTGCAGGCGGTTGTTGACGTTTTCAAACGTGCCGGATTTCTCGGCCCAGGTCGCCCCGGGCAGCAGCACGTCGGCCTTCGCGGTCAGGTCGTTGGGCAGCGTATCGATCAGCAGCACGAACTTCTTCTTAAGCGCACCGATCAGCTCTTTGGTCGGCCACGGGTTGGGATAATTGCCCGTGAGCAGGACACCAGCCGTCTTGGACGCCTTGTCACCAACGTGGGCAATCAACTGATCGTAGTCGAGGATGTGATCCGTGAGTCGTTGAAGCGCCCGGCGCACGCCGCGGCGGTTGGGGCATTTCTCGGCGTAAATGGTGTACCCGCCGGGAAAGGTCTTGTCTTGACCGTCGATCGGAACGGGCCCGACCGCCACCGCAGCTTGCGGGTCGAGGCCAAGGATCAGCTTGCCCAGCAGGTACGCCTCTTCACACGGCAGCATGGGGCTGACCATCAACGCCAGCGAACCGGGGCCGCTGTCGGTCACGATCCGTTTGAACGCGTCGCGGACTTGCTCATACGCCTTGGTCCAATCGCACTCGATCTGAGTGCCGTATTGCTGCCGCATCGGCGAACGCAGGCGATCCTCACGGTGCACGAACTTCCAGCCGTAACGTATCCCGTCGCTGATCCACCACTTGTTCACGTCGGGGTTGGTGCGGGGCTTGATGCGGTAGATTCGGCCGTCGTTGTGTTCGATCCAGATGTTGTCGCCGGAGGCGGTGATGCCGTCGATCGACGGGGTTTTCCTGAGGAACCAGACGCGCTGGGCGAAAAGAAAGTCCTTGTCGAGCAAGGCGCCGACGGGGCAAATGTCGGCCACGTTACCCGATAGTTCGTTGTCGAGCGGTTTGCCGGGGAAGATATCGATCTGTTCGGCGCTGCCTCGGCCGAAGACGCCGATCTCACCGGTGCCGGTCACCTCCCGGGTAAACCGCACACAGCGCGAGCACATGATGCACCGGTCGGCGTAGAGAAGGATGTGCGGCCCGATGTCCTTCTTGGGCTGCTTGATCTTCGCTTCCTCGAAACGGGAGACGGCCCGGCCGTAGGCGTAGCTGTAGTCCTGAAGGTAGCACTCGCCAGCCTGGTCGCACACCGGGCAATCCAGCGGGTGATTGATCAGCAGGTATTCCATCACCGCTTTTTGGTTGGCGATGGACTTGGGGCTGTGGGTGTACACGACCATGCCATCGACCGCCGGGGTCTGACAGGTCGGCAGGAGCTTGGGGATCAGTTCGACCTGATTGTCGTGGCGCGGGTTGGGCTGGGCGACTTCGGCCAGGCAGATGCGGCAACTGGCCACGATCGACAGCCCCGGGTGGTAGCAATAGTGCGGGATGGCCACGTGGTTCTCCCACGCGACCTGGAGAATCATCTTCTTGCCCTGGTACTCAAGCACTTTGCCATCGATGGTGATCGTGGGCATCGCATGCGTTTCCCGACGTAAACGGCTCGCGTGTCGGGCGGCATTCTAGTCTTTCAGCGGTGGTTTGGCGATCAGAGATGAGTATTCAAGCCATCGCGGCAACAACCGCCACGACCACGACCACCCCCACGACCACCATCAGCAGCAGCAGTAACAGTAACAGCCACCACAGCACCGCCAGCGTCGCCCGCCAACCGCTGACGCCTTGTGCGTGAATCAGGATCAGGATCGTCGCGACAATCGACCAGATCCCGCCCACCTGACCGCCGCAGATCGGGATCAACGCCAGCAGCATCGGCCCCTGGCCGTACAGGACGGCGTTGGCTGTCACCCGGAATGTGCCCCGCCGCGCGCCGGTGATCATCAGGAACAGGTGCGCCGGCGCAGCGGACAACGCGATCAAAAAAGCCGGCGCCACCACGGCCAACAACATGCTGACACCACTGCCTACCAGTTGCTGGCGCGCAAAACCCGCCGGGTCGCCGACCGCTGTTTGGCTTGCAATCGAAATCCCGGCCCAACACACAAACCAAAACAGGGTCTGCACAATCGAGGCAACGAACGAGGTAAACGCCGCGAACCAGTAGGCCCGACCCAACGACGTGTGCGGGCCGATCGCCATGCCGATCGTGCTCGGCATTGTCATGCTCGCCTTGCACGTCTGCCACCATGCAACCCACAGTCCAAGCTGTTCGCGCCGCTCCCACGGCACTGTATCGGTTAACGCCACACGAGGCGGATCGACCAACGGCACCACGCGCATCGAGCCGACCTGCATCGTCTGGCCACATCCCTGACAGATCGCTTCGTCGGTCTCGGCGGGCAGGTATGACTCACCCGTGCCGGCGTGCTGGCTGCCGCAGTACGGGCATGCGAACGCCACCGTCCCAGGTTCAAACCGGTACGATCGAATGTCGAAGCCGGCGCCGCATTCAGGACAACGAGCCTGCGGCAGGTTCCAAAGCGCATAACCACACGTTCGACAGTGCATCGGCGGCCCTGGTTTTCATCATACAATAACGCCGCTCCGACAGCCGTGAGCCGACAGCCCCACCTGCGGACACGTGCGAACCGCCCTTGTTAATCGCAGGGTCCCGGCAGGGAAGTAGAGCGCATCACTCCACCTGAGAACGTCCATCGCATTGGCTTGACCTGACCCTACAATGGCTGCATTACGTGGTTGACGGCACCGCGACCTGTCAGATCACGGCTATGAGTGTATAACGCAAACATGGATGTTCTCAGTCACAGTGGCTACGAGCAGATGGGCCAAGGCGCCAGGGCCCTGGCGAAAAACGCCTGGGGCGTCAGTGTCATGCAGCTCGTGGATGGGCAGTGGGCCAAACTGTTTCGCCCGCCGCGGTTGTT
>JAZGCX010000031.1:0-2846 GCA_036477175.1 Phycisphaeraceae bacterium | reverse complement strand
TTCGCCCATGCGAACGACTCGCCGGGCGGCACAGCGCGTCGCCGTCAAATGCACATGCGCCAGCTTGGTGATGGCGTGCCGCAGGCTGTCATCGAAGTCCCCCGGCGCGACGTCACCCGCGTGGATGTGGGCGACGATCCGGCCGGTGGTCACCGCCGCCAGAGCGCCGGCCATCGCTTCGATCCGATCACCGAGCACGAGCACGATTTCGCTCTTGGCCTGCTCCAGAAACTTGGCGATCCCCAAGACCCCGCGCGACAGGCCGGCCGCCTGGTCCAACGGGCTGTCGTCGCCGGTCTGCATCTTCACTCGTGCGTCCACGCGCCACCCGTCACGAGCAATCTGATCGACGGTGTGGCCGAACTTGTGCAGAAGGTGCATCCCGGTCACGACCACCTGTAGGCGAAGTCGGCGATGTGTTTGGATCGCCGCCATGGTGGAGCGGAGCAGACCATAGTCGGCCCGCGTCCCGGTGATCACGGCAACACGGCGAATGCGGCGGCGACGCTTGATCGATCTCATTGGACCATGTCCCATGACAGAGTCGTGTCACACGGTATGTCAACCGCCGCGCGGCGGCCGGGAAGCACGCCCAGGTCCGTTGCCCGGATGCCGCCGCCCCCGCGCTTGAGCGTCAACATCCGGGCGGTAAGCCGTGTGCCGGCTGGAATGTCCAGCGCGGCGACCACACTCCTGCTCGCAACGGCGCGCACTTCCAGCTCGCGGTCCGTCATCCCCACCATGCCGCGTCCCAGGGCTTGCTCCGCGGTACGAACCGCGGCGATGTATTCCTGAAGTTGGTTCGGAGTAAGCGACATTTTATGATCCGGCCCCGGGGCGGTTGGGTCGAGGCTGAAGTGCTTCTCCAACACACAAGCGCCCGCCGCCACCGCCCAGCCGCCGACCTGCGTCGACGTCGTATGATCGCTGAGCCCGCACGGGACACAATAGACCCGCTGCAACGCAGCGATGGCGCGCAGGTTGACGGCCTCCAGCGGCGTTGGATAGCAACTTACGCAGTGCAGCAGCACCAGTCTTCCGGTCGCGCCGGCCTTACCAAGCCGATCAACACCGCTACGAATCTCGCCCTCTGTCGACGCTCCGGTCGATACGATAATCGGCAGATCCGTCTGCGCGGCGGCTTCAAGCAGCGGGCCGTTCGTCAGGTCCGTCGATGCGATTTTGATCGCCGGGGCGTTCAGCTCCAACAGTTGACCCACCTCTGCCGGCCCGAACGGCGTCGCCAGAAACAGAATCGATCGCAGGTCGCAATGTGCTTTGATCCGCAGGAAGGCCTCCTGCGACAGCTCAAGGAGTGAAAGCATTGCCCGCTGGGAGGTCTTTCCGCAACCTTGTTGCTGGTATTGTGCGGTTGACGCTTTCGCTGTAACCAGGTCTGCGGCACGGAACATTTGAAACTTGACGGCATCAGCGCCGGCGTCGGCGGCTGCGTCCACCATCCGCAGGGCCGTCTCCACGCACCCGTTGTGGTTCACGCCCGCCTCCGCCACGATAAACGTCCGCTCACCCGGGGCGATCCGGTGTCGCGCGATTGACACGGGCAAAGCAACGTGTTGTGCATCACCTGCGTCGATACTCGCCGTCGCACTCTGTCCCCGCAGGATGGCTTCCGCGACGCGCAAGTCTATCGGCTCGTCGATATCAACGGCATCTTCAACGCGTTGAACCAATGCACGGCGGCGGCGCCCCAGGAACGCCTGATGATCGTCCGGCGTTTTCAGGGCGTCGAAAAGCGCTCCGCGCGTGACGGCGGCCACCGCGCCGTCGTGATAGAAGAGCGGCTCCAGGTCCTGCCTCCGATAGATGCTGTTGGACTTAAGCTGCGTCATCCTGTCGCCGTCGAGCCGGTGAAGCCAATCCGGGTGTTGCTTGGACACGGGGGCAACGCTGCGTACCGAGTCGGCGCCCGTGGTCATCAGGTGCTCGATCGCGCGGTCGATCAGGCCCTCCGCGCGAATGGGTATGTTGCCGTACAGCAGGACGACGACGTCCGTCTGCACGTTGTGCCCGCTCTCCCAGAACTCGACGGCGTGGCGCGCGGCGGCGTCCACCGTGGCGGTATCGGTTGCAAGCTCCGGCGGACGTTCGATGACTTCGATGCCCGCCTGTCGGGCGATGGCACCAGCCGCTGCTGAATCGGTCGTAAGAACGGCGGCTGTCAGCAACCGGCTGGCTGCAACGTGCTCGAAGGTGTACTGAATCACCGGTTTGCCAAGAAGGTCGCGCACGCACTTGTCGGGCAGACCTTTACTGCCGGCGCGCACCAGGATAACACCCAATACGTTCATGGCTGTAGCCATTATCGGTCGGTCCGAGCGGCGTGCTTGACAGGACCGCTCCTGCAATTGTTAGGAATGCGGAATGGTGAATTGTGAATGCGGAAACGAGGGTAGCACGTCGCTCTTTTTTCAGCGTTCACCATTCCGCATTCACCATTAATCCCCAATCCGCAATCGCAAGACCGCAATTCAGGCTGAAGATAGCCCTATAACTCCTTGACACAGCCCTACCGGTTTTCCTACGATGGCGGTAACGCACTGACAGGGTAGCACCGGCGTCCCTGCCGGTGATGTTCAGGTGGGCGGGGGATTCCTCGAAAGGTGGGTGCCCCATGACTTTAGCCGTGGGGGACGCGAATCGCGAACCCATTCGTGTCCCCCACCTCTGAAGAGGTGGGCCACCCGCCAAGCCATATAAGGAGGCGATATCGTGAAGCACAGCAGAATGACAGCAGGATCGTTTGCGGCGGTATTGAGCCCGCTTGCGGGATTGAGGCCGCTTGCGGTATTGGCCCCGCTCGCGGGTATCGCCGCGGGTCTGGCGGG
>JAZGCX010000309.1:0-2803 GCA_036477175.1 Phycisphaeraceae bacterium | reverse complement strand
AGGTGTCCATCCAGATCGATGAAGTCGTAGAAGTCACCGCTGAGTTCCAGGCTGGGCACGTATCGTGCGGCGATGTCGAACGGTGGCAGATGGGGCATGACACCGGGCATCAAGCGTCGCTGGACATCGCCGGCAAGTCGGAGCTGGCGCTGGAGGCGCAGGTGGTCCTGTTGGGCGGCGTCGGCGCGGGCGGTATGGATGTAGGCGGCCAGGAGCTGCGCGGTGGTCTGGACCAGGGCGGTCTCGGCGTCGGTGAAGCGCCGCGGCTGGTCGGTGTACAACTGGATGACGCCGAGGGGCCGGTCCTGATGCACCATCGGGGCGCAGAGCATGGAGACCAGGCCTTCGCGTTTGGCGTCTTCGGGATCGAGCACCACCGGTTCGGTGCGGATGTCATGGACGCAAACGACCCGGCCCTGGAGCGCGGCGGTAAAGGTTTTGCTCTGCTCGACGCGGATCGGGCCCGTGTGCAGGCATTGTTCGGAAAGGTTGCACACGGCGCGGGGGACCAGCTCGGTGGCGTCGTCGCTGAGCAGGCGGATGGCGGCTGCCTTGACGTTCATGACCTGGACCATTTCGTTCGCGGCGGTCTGTATGGTCTGGTCCACGTCGCGCGGACGGGCCAGGGCGCGGCTGAGCCGATACAGCACGCTGAGTTCCTCGACGCGCTGCCGCAATTGAAACTCCTTGAAACACAGACGGGCGATGCTGTTGGCCATCAGGTAGAGGAACTGGACACCGGCGGCCTTGATGGGACGGGCGGCGTGCTCGGCGGCGGCAATCAGGCTGTCGGCGTCAGCCGGATCAATGCCCAGTTGAACCGCCAGCTCGCGGAGCCGCGACGGTGTTTCGGGCGGCGGGGTGTCGAGCAGGTGTTCGATGGTGATCGACCCGAGCGTCTGGCCCTCCACGACGATCGGGGCGGTGTAGGGCTGGTCGTCGGGCTGATCGGCGTCAATCAGTTGTTCGAGGACCCGATCGGACTGATCGCGTCGGGCGGTGTCGGTCGGTGCGGTGACGGGCTGACCGTCGGCGTCGCGGATGGTGGTCTGCAGGCGGGTGATCACGGCGAAGCTGTCCTGCATCTCCTGAAGCGTGCGTACATCCAAAAAGTCGGTCAGCGCCAAGCGGGTGGCGGTGGGCGACCCAGGCGCGGACGAGGCGCCGGCAGATGGCGGCGCCGCGGTCGGATCGTTGGCTGGCGGCGGCGACGGACTCGCATGCCCATGAGGCGGTTCGAACTGCGACGAGTGATCAAGCATCGAAAATGGGGTGGGATCTTATCTGATCGCCGGCTCGGCGGTTGGCGAATGTTGCTCGAGCCAGATGTGTCGAAGCAGCGGGATCAACGGATCGAGGGGTTTGCGTGTCTGGGCCAGGTCGAGCGCATAGGCGATGAGTTTGGGGTTATCGGTTTGGAAGCCCAGGTAGGCCAGCAGCAGCGCCGGCTCCTGTCGGTCGACGAGGTCGATCATCTGTTCGAGATCGCGGCGGGCGATGTCAAGACGTTGCGAATCGGGCAGGATGTTCGAGGTGTAGCGGACGCCGATCAGCTCGGGGTGGGCCTCAAAGACTTTGCGGAGGTTGTAGGCGGCGGACCGGAACAGGCCGGCGCCGATCTGAGCGTGCATGAGGCCGACACGCGCCATCGGCTGGTCGGGCACGAGCCGCAAAATGCGGAGGTAGATCGTCTGGGCATCAAAGTAGCGGCCATCGGCCATGGTGGTTTCGGCCTGGCGGAGCAGATCGTTGACCAAGTCATCGCGTTTTCCGGCAAAGGTGGAGACGGCGGGTGTGTACTGGCTCAGCGCCTCGAGCAGCTCGGCCACCGAGCCGGGGATTTCGGCGCCCTGGTCGGTTTGGTCGGTGTCACGGTCTTCGCTGTCGGTCGGTTCTGCCGGCAGGCCGTGGGCCAGGCGCGTGGCGCGGACCCGGGCGGCCTCGGCGGCGCGGAGTTGGTCTTCGGACGGTTCAGGCAGCGTCAGCGAGGGCATCGCCGCTTCGGGTTGCGGCGGCGGTTCGGTGGGCAACGGTTCGACGGGCCGACCGGCGCGCAGGTCGCGCCACCGTTTCAACTGCGTCAGCAGGTCCATGTACACGTCTTCGCCGGGCCGAGCCACGTGTGAGCCCAATGGGCTGAACAGGGCCAGTTCGATCTGCGAGATATGGTCCTCGACGCGCTGGGCGCCGAGGCCGGCCCGGTCGGGTTCGACCATCATCTGCAATTGCCGGCCGATCTGGAGCGACAAGTCTGCGCGGGGCTGGCCGGGGCCCGGCACGGCGGGGGCCACCGGCCCAGGCGGCAGTGGCGCAGCGTCGATCGGCCTCACACCGCGGCCGCCCGTTTGCTCGTCCAGCTCGTCGGGCACCAGCTCAGGCGGCGGCGTGAGCATGTCAGGCGGGAGCAAAGCGGGCTGCTCCATTGGTTGGATTGCCTGGCGGCGCAGGCCCAACAGCGGCGAGGCGCGCAGTTCGATCAGCCGACCGTCGGGCTGCTCAATCCCCCCGATGCTGGGCGCAACTCGCCCGGTGAGGGTGTCGGCCGACTCGCGCGTGGTGATGAAGGGCTGGTTCAAATAACCGCCGCCGGCGACCGGCGGTCTGACGAGCGAGCCGAACGGCTGGCTCGACCGGAGGTCCCCGAGGCCGACGGGGGCCGACGGGCGCAGCTGTCGGGTGGGTCGGTTGCGCTGGCCGAACGGCCGCGACCGGATGACCGGCAGGGTCGATTGCTCGGTCGTGCGATTGAAGTTGAAGAGCGTGTCGGAACCCGCAACGTCGGTAAATTCACCGGGCGCGCGGT
>JAZGCX010000308.1:0-2587 GCA_036477175.1 Phycisphaeraceae bacterium | reverse complement strand
TGGCGACCGTGCGCGCCAGCACCATGCAGACCACGATCAACCCGATCGTCACCGACGCCGGCAGCCGGTCCGTCGACGCCGCTGCCAGGAACGTCGCCAACAGCGCAAACGGCAGGGCGAAGATCGAATGGCTCAGCTTGATGTCACGAGCCAGCAGCAGGTAGGGGTTGGGGGCCAGGGTCCGGGGTCCCGGGTCGGCTGTGGTCATCCGTGATCTGGTCATGCGCCACTCGCCATTCGCCGTTGGTCATTCGTCATTTGTCTTTACATTTTCTCCCCATCGCAGGCTGAGTGTGTGCTCGACGCCGATCAGGTCCAGCACGCGTGCGACGACGAAGTCAACCAGGTCATCAATCGTTTGCGGGAGCATGTAGAAGCCTGGGTTGGCCGGGGCGATGATGGCGCCGGCTTCGGCGGCCAGTCGCATGTTGCGGATGTCCACCAGGCTCAGCGGCGTTTCGCGGTGCACCAGCACCAGCCGGCGACGCTCTTTCAGCGTCACGTGCGCCGCGCGGTGCAGCAGGTTCTGTTGCGAGCCGGTCGCGACAGCGGACAGGGTGTTGCTTGAACAGGGGACGATCACCATCCCATCGTGCCGGAACGATCCGCTGGCGATGGTGGCGCCGACGTCGCGGTAGTTGTAGAGCGTGACGTTCGGTACTTTGCCTTCGCCGGCCGGTCGCCCGGTCAGAGTCTCCAGGTCCACGCCCTCCATGCCCAGTTCATCGTGGAGCAATCGCTGGCCCAGCGGTGAGACGACCAGGTGTATTTCAACGCCGGTTTCAGTGAGCAGTTGGATACACCGCTGCGCGTAGGCCGCGCCGCTGGCGCCGGTGATGCCCACGACGATTCGTTTGTCCATGGCCCGGCGACCCTCCGCCAGCAAGTAACGCAGCAGTAGACCGGCAGATTGTATCTTCTGGGACGCGACGCAGTGGGAGGGGGCTTACGGCTGGCGTCCGTCGGCGTACCGGGATTCGACCCGGACGGTCACGTCGAGGCCGTCGGGTCGTAACGCCAGGCCGATCACGCGGGCCTTGCGTGACGCGTCGATGTTGGCGACCGGGTCAAAGCTCATGCCGTCAAAGGCTTTGGCCAGCTTCTCGATGACACCCTGTTGATCGGAGTCCGCGGTCTTGGGCATCAGCTTCGCGGCGGTGCCGGCGGGCAGGGGCAGCTTGCCGCCGCGGATACCCAGCAGCTTGATCGTGGCCTCCTGGCCGTCTTGCAATTCGACGGTGAAATCGAGGCTGACCACTTGATCAAGGCGGTCCGAGACGTAACGGAACGCCAGGACCAACTTGTCGTCCCGGACGGCCACCATCGGTTCGGTGATCTCGTCCGGCAGCGTCTTGTGCTGGTTGGCCAGCCACGCGTTGAGCTTGACGGCCATCCACGCGTTGACTTCGTCGAGCGACACCGAGATGGTGCGCACGTCGCCCGCATCACCGGTAATTCGGCTCTCCAACGTGGCTGTGACTGCGGCGTTCGAATGTGTGCTTGAGCCGGTGCCGCTGGTCGGGCTGATGCTGGTGAGCTCACTGACGATGCGGTTCTCCAGTGAGCTGGCCATCTGTTCCAGTTCCCCGTGTGACTTCGATTGCAGCAACGCGCGGGTCCGGGTCACGTACGCCGGCTCCGATTGCCAAAGCCAATAGCCCACCCCACCGGCGACACACAACAGCGCCACACACAGCAGCGAGGCCCTTACGAGCAACCGCCTCACACCGCCGCGCCTTGTCGCGCTGCGGGCCGTCGCGGGCTCGGTGCCGGGATCGCAAGGATTGGGGGTCTGGTTCATGATGACCTTTCGTCGTCGTGCCGTGTAAGGCGGCGGTGGTTCAAGCCCGCAACGCGCGGGCAGCGTCGCCCAGCCGCTGGTGCAGCACCTCGTGATCGGTCACGACGGCCAGACACTGCTCCAGCGCTTCGATCCGCTCGGGGCTGTTCCGTGGCGCTTCCACCTGCGCCAGGGCCACGTCCCCCAACGCCTCGCAGGCATCTAAGAACCAATCGGCCGGTCCCATCGATCCCTTGACCGTTTTCGTAGAACAGACTTCGGCCGATGCCAGCCACCGATCGCGCCAGGCCACCGCCGGAGCGGGCACGTGACAGGTCACCGCCGGCCCGGCAAATGACCGGATCGCCCACGTGTCCGCACAGGAGGCATTGTCGGCAAACAGCACTTCCACGCACCGCCGCTGCTGCCGGGCATTCTGTTCGATGGTCCGCGCCGTCTCGGGCGTGTGCGGGTGCGTGAGGACGATGCAGCCGGACGGTTCGGCTTCGGGCCAGTCGGACCAATGGCGATCCAGGTCGGCCGTGCCCAGTCTCACCACCCCTTCGGTGGCGATCATCCGCCGCTGCCGGCGAGACTCCTGCAGCGGCATCAACACCCGCGCATAGTAGGCCCAGTTACCTTGCGCCCGAGCGGTGGCCAGCGCTTCAAGGCACAGCGCTTCGCACGCCAGGTAATCCATTCGGCCAAGCGCCTCGCTTGCCGTCTCCATCAGTTGATCGATAGCCGCCGGCATAATGGACAATTGTACCGGGTTGGGCCGTTATTCGACGAAGGCGTGGTAGATCG
>JAZGCX010000307.1:0-2696 GCA_036477175.1 Phycisphaeraceae bacterium | reverse complement strand
CCACTGCTTTCTATAATCGGTATATGGCCGATCGTGCGGACAAGCTGAAGGCGCTATCGCGCAAGGCCCGTGAGCTGCCGAAGGTGGCGGGGGTGTACCTGATGAAGGACGCGCAGGGGCGGGTGATCTACGTGGGCAAGGCGGCGTGTCTGCCGGATCGGGTGGCCAGTTACTTTGTGCCGTCGGCGGAATTGGGCGTCAAGAAGCAGCCGATGCTGGACGTGGTGGTTGACTTTGACGTGATTGAGTGTGAGGGCGAGTGGGAGGCGCTGCTGACAGAGAACCGGCTGATCAAGGACATCCATCCGCGGTTCAACGAGCGGATGACCGACGACAAGACGTTTCCCTATCTGGTGGTCACGGTGAAGGATGATTTTCCCGGTGTGTTCATCACGCGGCAGCCGGGTGACGCGGCGTTCAAGGGGGCGAAGGTGCTCGGGCCGTTTACGAGCGTGTATGCGCTGCGCGAGTCGGTGCAACTGTTGCAACGGGTGTTCAAGTTCCGCACGTGCAGCCTGGACATCCGCGAGGACGATCCGAAGCTGAAGCACTTTCGGCCTTGCCTGCTGTACCCGATCAGGCAGTGCACGGGGCCTTGTGCGGCCAAGATCGGCAAGCAGGCGTACCGAGCGGACATCGACCGGTTCATCCGGTTTCTGGAGTCGAAGCGTTCGGTGATGCTGCGTGAGATGCGTCGTGAGATGGCCGAGGCGTCGAAGAACCGGGAATATGAACGGGCGGGGGTGCTGCGGGATCAGGTCCGTGCGATTGAGAAGCTGGACGAGCGCGGGTCGCGCAAGGACCGTTGGCAGCCGGAGACCGAGACGTTCTACGTTGACCCCCGCAAAGGGCTGGAATCGCTGCGTAAGACATTGGGATTGGAGTCGCCGATCCGGTGCCTTGAGTGTATTGACATCGCGCACTTGCAGGGTGGTGAGACGGTGGGGTCGAAGGTGTGTTTCGTGGATGGCCGGCCGCTGAAGAACGAGTACCGGCGGTACAAGATCGGGACGGCCATTACCGGGGGCGACGATTATGCGGCGATCTGTGAGGTGGTGAGCCGGCGGTACCGGGACGCAGGGCAGGGCAACGAGCTGTACCCGGACGTGATCGTGATCGACGGTGGCCTGGGCCAGTTGCACGCGGCGCAGGAGGCGTTCGACGCGGTGGGCGTCAAGCCGCCGATGGTGATCTCGCTGGCGAAGAAGGAGGAGTTGATTTACGTGCAGGCGCGTAGCGAGCCGATCAAACTGGGTCGGGACAACGCGGGGTTGAGGCTGTGTCAGGCAATCCGCGATGAAGCGCACCGGTTTGCTCAGCACTACCACCACATCCTGCGCCGCAAGAAGGTGGTGGGGGAGTGAGTGGTCAGTGGGCGGTGGGTGGTGGTCGGTGGACAGTGGTTTTGGGCAACAGGACGAAGTCATAGATGGTGCATCGGGGCTTGCTGAAATGTAGGTTGGGCGGGTGGTCGCGTTGGTCGGCGGTCGTCGGCGCGACTGCATTGGTGTTGGCGGCGACGGCGGCGCTGTGTGCGGATCACACCGATACTCCTGACGCGCCGGCCCAGGCCGATGCGCTTGACCTTGATGAGCTGCGTCGGATCGAGGCGCGTGTCGAGCAGGTGGTTCAGCAGGTGCAGCCGGCTGCGGTGGCGATCATGGTCGGCGGCGCGTACGGCAGCGGGGTGGTGGTCAGCGCCGACGGATACGTGCTCACCGTGGCGCACATCGCCGGACGACCGGGTCGCCAGTGCACCATTCTTTTTTCCGATGGCCGAGCAGTCGAGGCCGAGACGCTGGGCGTTCACCACGGCGTTGACGCGGGGTTGATCAAGATCACCGAGGCAGGCGATTGGCCTCACGCCGCCATGGGCGACAGCGGCGGGCTCAAACCGGGTGACTGGTGTGTGGCGCTGGGACATCCGGGCGGGTTCGATGCACAGCGCGGTGCGCCGGTGCGGCTGGGTCGCGTGATCGTTGTGACCAGGCGGATCGTCGGGTCCGACGCGACGCTGGTCGGCGGTGATTCGGGCGGGCCGCTATTCGATCTTGACGGGAACGTTATCGGCATCCACAGCCGGATTGGCGGGCCGATCACGGCCAACGTTCACGTGCCGGTGAATCTTTTCCGCGTCAACTGGGACCGGCTGGTGGCCGGGGAAATGGTTGGGACCTGGCCGAGGCGGGTCTTTTTCAAACAGCGGGCCGCGTTTCTGGGCATCGTGGGCGCGGATCATGACAGGGGCTGCCAAGTCATCCGCGTTGTGCCGGATTCACCTGCTGCAAAGGGGGGTCTTCAGGCCGGCGACGTCATCAGCACGTTCGGCGGCAGCGTGGTCGATGGGATGGACGATATGGTGCAACTGGTCTGGAACATGAAGCCGGGCGATGCGGTTGAGGTCGGCGTGCTCCGCGGCGACGAGACTTTCACCTTCCAGGTCGAACTGAGCAGGCGGCCGTAACAGGAGACGAGACAGATGCAGCGGAGGATGGCGATGCGATTGTGCCGTATGTGGTTGGCGGTGGGTGTGGTTGGGGTGTTGATGGCGTTGGCGGCGGGGGTGTGTCCTGCGCAGTCGGCTACGCCTGAGCCGGGGGTGGACGAATCGGCGCCGGCGTCGCGGCCGCGTCTGCAAACACTGCCTTCAGATCAATTCAAGAATGGTTCAAGCGTTCGGGCCGCCTTCCGTGGTG
>JAZGCX010000306.1:0-2228 GCA_036477175.1 Phycisphaeraceae bacterium | reverse complement strand
CCCGGCAGAAGTACGGGAAGTAGTGGCTAGCGGCGAGCCACTAGCCGCCAGGCGCTGCGCATCAGCCACCAGCCACCCATGCTCACCTACATCGTCCGTCGAATCCTGCTGATTATCCCGACGCTGCTGGGCATCACGATGGTGGTGTTCTTCGTGATGAAAGCGGCGCCCGGGGATGTCTCGGAAATGCTGATCAGCCCGGCGGGCGAGATGAGGGCCGAAGAGCGCAAGGAGTTGGTGGAGTATCTCCAGAAGCGATACGGCCTGGATCAGCCCGCGATTGTCCAGTACGGCAGGTGGCTGAACGGGGTCTCGCCGATCGGGTTCAAGACCGATGAAGACGGGGGCGTGTTGCTGACGCGGCCGACGCTCAAGGTGCCGGACCTGGGCGAGAGCTTCGTCGTGCGTCGCCCGGTGCTGGACATGATCGCCGAGGCCTTGCCGATCACGCTGCTGTTGAATTTCGTGTCGATCCCGGTGATCTATGTGATTGCGATCCTCACCGGGCTGTACGCGGCGCGATTCCGTGGCGGCGTGGTGGATGTGACCAGCGGCGTCGTGTTCCTGGCGCTGTGGTCGGTGCCGACGATCTGGGCCGGCGTGCTGCTGATCGGGTTCCTGGCCAACAAGCAGTACCTCTACTGGTTCCCGACCGGGGGTCTGCACGGCCTGTATGCCGAGCAGATGCCGTTCCTGCCGCGGTGGACCGACGGGGGCTTTGAAGTTGGATACCTGCTGGACGTGTCGTCTCACTTGGTCTTGCCCGTGCTCTGTTTGAGTTACGGCGGGTTTGCGTTCCTGTCCAAGCTGACGCGTGGTGCGATCCTCGAAAGCCTGTCGATGGATTACGTGCGCACGGCCCGGGCCAAGGGCGTGACCGAACGGGACGTGCTGTTTAGACACGTGTTCCGCAACAGCCTGCTGCCGCTGATCACCGTGGCGGCGTACATCCTGCCGGGTCTGTTGGCCGGATCGGTTGTCGTGGAAACGATCTTCAGCATCGACGGCATGGGCAGGCTGATCGTTGAGTCGGTCAAGCTCAAGGACCAGGAAGTGGTGATGGCGGCGACGCTGATCAGCGGGGTCCTGGGGCTGGTCAGCTATCTGATCGCGGACGTGGGGTACGCGATCGCTGATCCACGGGTGAGCTATGAGTAGCGGCCCGGCCCCGAGTGCGGTTGGCGGTGTGCCCGAATCGGCGGCCCGGATGCCGGCCAGCCGCAGCTTCGCCGCCCGCGTGTTGGCCGACACGTTCAGTCGGTTCGGGGCGCGGCTGGGCGTGGTATGGATCGGCGCATTGGTGTTGGCCGGCGTGTTTGCCCCATTCCTGTCCAATAGCCATCCGATCGTGATGAAGGCTGCCGACGGCGCCTGGTCGAGCCCGCTGGTCAGGCATCTGACGCCGGCCGACGTGTCGCTGCTGGTGATTTTCTTCGCGGCGGTGGGACTGGCGGCGATGCGTCGAGCCAGGCTCGGCCCGCGGGTGTTGCTGCTGGTGATTCTCGCGGTCGCAACGATCATCGTGACGACTTGGCCGAACCTGCCCGATCTTCTGCGTTATTACCGGCAAAGTGCAATCGCCGACGCGCTGGCGCCGTGGTGTAAGGCGCCAAGGCTTTATGTGCTGACCGGCGGGTGGGCGGTGGGGAGCGTTGCCCTGACGCTCTGGGTGCTCAGCCGAATGCCCGAACAGTCGATCGCGGTCAAAGCCGTGGTCCTGATCGGGTTCGTGATGGTGATGGGGGTGTTGGTTGTCGTCCCGGTGCGTGCGCCGGCGGCGGTGGTGTACTCGCAGTACCGTGAGGCGGCGGCCGCTGGAGAGGTCGCGTTTGCCCTTTACACGCCGATCGCATTTTCGCCGACCGATTACCAGCGCGATCAGGCGGATGCCCGGCTCAAGGCCCCGAGCATGAAGCACTGGCTCGGCACCGAAGTCAACGGCGCCGACCTGCTCAGCCGCATGATCCACGCCTCGCGGATCGCCCTGGCGATCGGGTTGATCTCGACCGGCATCGCTCTGTTCATCGGCGTGGTCATCGGGAGCGTGATGGGCTATTTCTCCGGGAAGGCGGACATCATTGGGATGCGGCTCGTGGAGATTGTCGAAGCGATCCCCACGCTGTTTCTGCTGATTATCTTCGTCTCGTTCTTCGGGCGGAACCTGTATTTCATGATGGTGATCATCGGCCTGACCAGTTGGACGGGGTACTGTCGGTTTATCCGTGCCG
>JAZGCX010000305.1:0-7878 GCA_036477175.1 Phycisphaeraceae bacterium | reverse complement strand
CCGGTATGTCGTTTTACGTTTGCGGTGCGGACGGCTATGCTTCGACATGGCGAGGCCCCAGATGAGCCGATTAAGTGTCAAACCAAGTGTCAGCATTATAACGGCCGACGTTCGGCTTGCAAGTAAGTATCGTAAAGTAAAGCGTTTGGCCAGGTAGCTCAGTTGGTAGAGCACCGCACTGAAAATGCGGGTGTCGCCGGTTCAATTCCGGCCCTGGCCATTGTCCGGGTCAGCCATCTAACATAGCCATGTGCGGCGCTGCGGCATGCTGAGCGAACCGGCTCGCTCACACGACAGCCGCGCATCATCGCGCCCGGTCGGCTAGAGTCATTTGGTCCAAGTCAGCTTGACCGGCGTCAACGATGGCAGATTCCAGCGACATCTCGCCGCACCTGCTGGTGCGGGCGTATTGCCAGGGCATCTTCCCGATGGCGCGGGGCCGCCACGGGCCGATCGACTGGTACAGCCCGGATCGCCGCGCGATCCTGCCGCTGGATCGGTTCCACGTCTCGCACAGCCTGCGCAAGCAGGTGAAGCGCGGCGAGTACCACCTCACGCGCGACGCGGCGTTCGAGCGGGTGATCCGCGAATGTGCCGAGCCCCGATCATACGAAGCGGATACCTGGATCAGTGACGAGATTGTGCAGGTGTACACCCGTTTGCACCGGGTGGGGCTGGCACACAGCGTCGAAGCGTGGCAGCACGAAAGCGAGCAAGGTGCAGAATCAAGCGAACCCCGGCGGCTTTTGGTCGGCGGATTGTACGGCGTGGCGCTGGGCGGGGTGTTCTTCGGTGAGTCGATGTTCAATCGGGCGACCGATGCCTCAAAGGTCTGTCTGGTGCACCTGGTCGAGCACCTGCGGCGCCGCGGTTTTACCCTGCTCGACGTGCAATATGCCAGCGGGCATTTGATCCAGTTCGGCGTGATCGAGGTGCATCGCGACGAATATCTGCGCTTGCTTGATCAGGCGCTGAGTGTCGCTGCGCGGTGGTAGGTGTTGGTTGACTGTTGCCGGAGCATTCTACGGCAACACGAGGGTCTGGCCGGCGCGGAGCCTGCTCGGGTTGGCGATGCCGTTCGCCTCGGCGATCTCCTTCCAGCGCTGGCCGTCGCCGTAGTTTCGCCGCGCAATTGACCAGAGGGTGTCGCCCTTCTGAACGACGTACGTTGGCGGGGCAGCGGCCAGCGGTTCGGCGGCGATCAACGGCGCCGCCGGTTCGGCGGTTGCTGTGTCCGCCGATTCACCGATGAGAATCGGTTCGGGCTCGGACATCTCGGCCGTCTCTTGCTGTGACTTGCTCTTGCATCCCGTCAGCGTCAAACCGCCCGCCAAGGCGAGCGCCAGCAGTATGGTTCGGCAACTCATGTTCAAGCTCCTTCCGTGGAAGGTGACTGGGCGTTGCGGCCTCATCACCGCACCGGGGCAGTTGTACCAAGCGGCGGCGATCGCGGCAACGCGGCGGGGGTCCGACAGGTGGTTAGCGAAGCCTGTTGGCACCGTCATCGCCCGGTCCCTATCCTTGCTCGCGATGGCCAAGCCAGGGGCGTGTAAACCCGTGATCGGCCTGGTCGGCGGCGTGGGGTCCGGTAAGAGCCTGGTCGCTTGTCAGTTGCAGTCCCTGGGCTGTGCCGTGATCGACGCCGACCAGTTGGCCCAGGACGCACTGGACGAGCCGGCGATCCGCGATCAGCTCGTCGCCTGGTGGGGTCCGCAGGTGCTGGAGCAGGACCGGCGGATCGCCCGCCGGGCCGTCAGCCGCATTGTGTTTGCCGATCCGGCGGCACTGGCCCGTCTGGAAGGCCTGGTCCACCCGTGTGTGCACGCCGGCCGGGAGGCTCTGCGCCGCCGCTACGGGGACGACCCAGCGGTGCGGGCGATCGTGGAGGACTGCCCGCTGCTGCTGGAAAAGGGACTTGACGCCGGCTGCGACGTGCTGGTCTATGTCGCGGCGGACCGGGCCCGGCGGCTGCGGCGCGTGGCCGAATCTCGTGGCTGGACCGAGGCCGACCTCGACCGCCGCGAGAAAAATCAATTGCCACTTGACACCAAGGCCGGTCTTGCCGATTATGTAATTGACAATAACGCGGCTGAAGCCGACACCTTGTCGCACGTCCGCCGCGTTCTTTCCCAGATACTCCACGAGCGAGTCTGACGATCGAAAGGCCTGCGTGGGCGCGTCGTCGGCAAACACCGTTCCCTAATGCATCATCTGACCTGTTTGAGCCGGTTGCATCCAGCCGGAGTCCAAGCCCATGGTGGGCATGTCGTGATGTCCCTGATCCATTATTCAAGTCTTGCTCGTTTGGTGTGGAGCCCGGCCCCGATAAGGCCTCATGGAGAGCTGTGCCATGGCTAAGTCTCAGACCGCCCGTACCCGCAAGAAGTCGCCGTCCAAACCCGGGTCCGCCGAGCAAACCGCCGCCGCCGGCGACGGCCCCGAGTCTGCCGTGACGGCGACAAACATGGCCACTGCCCAGGCCACGGTCGAACCGGTGATCCCAAGTACGGACGCACAGCTCGACGCCGAGACCCAGCAGCGGTACGAGCAGGCCAAGCGGGCCGGCCTCACCGTCTCCGATCTGCAGAAAATGACCCCGGAGCAGTTGCACGAATTGGCGCACACCGAAGGCGTCGAAGAGTTCTCCGGCCTCAAGAAGCAGGACCTGATCTTCAAGATCCTTCAGAAGCACATCGCCAAGCAAGGCTTGATGTACGGCGAGGGCGTGCTGGAGATCTTGCCCGACGGCTTCGGATTCCTCCGCAGCCCCGAGTACTCCTACCTGGCCTGCCCCGATGACATCTACGTCAGCCCGTCGCAGATCCGACGTTTCGGCCTCAAGGCCGGCCACATCGTTCAGGGCACCATCCGTCCGCCCAAGGAAAGCGAGAAGTATTTTGCCCTCCTGCGCGTGGACGCGGTGAACAACCACCCGCCTGACTCGCTCAACGACGTCTCCAGTTACGAGGACCTCACCCCCCTGCATCCCTTTGAGCGGTTCGTCCTCGAAACGCCCAACGAACAAAATAACCTCGAGATGCGCGTTGTCGATCTGGTCACGCCCATCGGTCGCGGGCAGCGCGGCCTGATCGTCGCCCCCCCACGCACCGGCAAGACCATCCTCCTGCAGAAAATGGCCAACTCCATTATCACCAATTACCCCGATGTGAAGGTCTATGTGCTGCTCATCGACGAGCGACCCGAGGAAGTCACCGACTTCCGCACCAACACCCCCGACGACGTCGAGGTCGTCGCCTCTACCTTCGACGAGCAGTCCACCCGCCACGTCCAGGTCTGTGAGATGGTCATCGAAAAGGCTCGCCGCGCCGTGGAGTTCGGCGAGCACGTCGTGATACTCATGGATTCGCTTACCCGCATGGCACGCGCCTACAACGCCGAGATGCCTCATTCGGGCAAGATCCTCACCGGCGGACTCGACTCCAATGCCCTCCAGCGGCCCAAGAAGTTCTTCGGCTCCGCACGCGCCATCGAAAACGGCGGCAGCCTCACCATTCTCGCCACCGCACTGATCGACACCGGCTCCAAGATGGACGACATCATCTTCGAGGAGTTCAAGGGCACCGGCAACAGCGAACTGCACCTGGACCGACGCCTGGTCGAGAAGCGCGTCTGGCCAGCCATCGACATCGCCGGCAGCGGCACACGTCGCGAGGAACTGTTGCTCGACCCCAAGGAACTCCAACTGGTTTACCGCCTCCGCAAGGTCCTGTCTGACATGAACGTCGTCGAGGCCATGGAACTGATCAAGAGCCGGCTCCTCAAGGTCAAGACCAACGCCGAGTTCCTCCTCACGATGAACCTCGACTAATAGCCCCGGGCACAAGCCCGGCGTTAATTGCTCCGTCCCTGACGTGACTAGCCCCGGGCGCAAGCCCGGGGTTAATCGGATGCTGTGATCGCCACCACATGCGTAATAGACTCAGAATCATGAAGCGCCAATCGGTCCTGTGGCTCACGATGAGCGTGTTCACCGCGGCTGCGGCGTGCCAGGCGCCCGCGCCCCGGGTGCAAGATCACGCCCAATCCCCCCACCAGCGGACGACCGCCCCCGACACCGGCACCATTCGGCTCGTTTTCCGCAACAACATGCTCCTGGCACCGGTGCACATCAACGGCCAATATGCCGGCTTTTTCCTGATCGACACCGGCTCGGCCGTCGCCGCCGTCGATCCTACCGTTGCTCAGCAGTTGCGGCTCAGCCCGGTCCGACGCGGCACCGTCACCGGCATCGGCGGCCGAACCGCCGTGGAATACGTTCGGCTCGACGACCTGAAGGTGGCCGGCCTTACCGTTGGCCCCTCCATCGCCGCCGTGCTCGACCTCGAGCAGTTCAGCCGCGCCGCCCACTATTCCATCAAGGGGATCATCGGCTTCAACAGCCTCGCCTCGCGGCCGTTTACCCTCGACTACCGTGCCCGCACACTCACGGTGCACGACGCTGCCAACTTCCACCCGCCCCTCGACGCGCACGCCACCCGCCTGGAGCTTCGCCAACGCGTCCCGGCCGTGCAGGCACAGGTCACCGACGAGGACCCCATCTGGATACAGATCGACACCGGGGCCAACAGTTGGCTGTCACTACCGATAGCCTACGTGCAGGACCGCCCCGCCATCCTCGCCGGTGTCTACAACCCCCAGGCCTCCTCCCGCGGCGTGGCCGGCCAGATCACCGACGTCCGCTCCACACTTGGCACCATCACCCTGTTCGGCCTCGAGCTGCACAAGGTCCCCGTCACCATTGAAATGGCACCGCGACGCCAGCCCGATGCCGCCACCCGGTTCGGACGGATGGGTAACCGCCTGCTCAAGAGCTTCACCCTCACCTTCGACTATCCCCACCGCACACTCTGGACCCGCTTTCACCCCACCGAAGAGTGATCCACCCGTACACACCTCGTCCCTGAGCCGCCGATCGGCAACACTTTTTTTCTAATCATTTGCCCACGCCCCGACTGAATCGTAGGTTTCAGTCGCGGCGATCCTTTCGGTTGGTTTTTCCTGTCCATCCAGTTTGAGTTGAGTTCTGTTTATGCTTTGTCAAACAGCGTCACAAGCGCTCATGATTCACCGTCAAGGCAGCGTGATCGTTGTGGAGTTCCTGGTCGCCGACCTCCGGGACCAGGCGGCCATCGACCGCATCGGCCGCGACCTCGACGCCCTGATCGCCCGCTCGGCCGTGCCCAAGCTGGTCATCAGCTTTGAAAACGTCAGGCACATTTCCTTGGCCGTGTTACGTGTCCTGATCCGCGTGCATCAAAAGACCGATGCCGCCGGTGGCGGCCTCCGCCTTGCCGCCGTACCGACCAGCATCCTGCAGGTCTTGAGGATGGTCAAGGTGCACAAGTGCGTGTCGATCTACCCCAGCACCAATCAGGCACTCGTACGGTTCTGAGCTGTCCCTGCCTGCCCCCGATCCCGTCACCGCGACTCTGCCGACGGCCCACCTTCGCACTTCAACCGCTCAGCAAAGAAGCCGCAGGTGCTGGCGAGCAATCTCGTGCGATCGTCATATTCGATGAAGTCGTGATCCGCGCCGTTGAAGCGGATCAATTCGCACGGCCGGCCGATCTCGTCACAACGCCGCACGTACGACCCGCTCTCGTCGAAGCTCACCACGTCGTCGCCCTTGGCGTGCAGCAGCAACAGCGGCGACGTGCTCTCGGCCAGCCGCGCCGACGTGTCCACCGCATCCAACTGATCCACAAACGCCTTGCCGATCCGCAGCCCGCGATACGGCACCCAACCCTTGTGCTCCAGAAACGCACGCAGCCCTGTCTTCGTCGTCTGCCTGAACACTCGCACCATGTCATACACCGGCGCCCAAAGCGCCACCGCCCGCGCCGGTTGCTCCGACTCCACCGCAATGACACCCAGCGCCCCCACGCTCATCCCCACGTAACCGAACCGCGTCGCATCACACCAGCTCTGTTTGCCGGCCCAATCCCGCACCGCACGTGTATCGTCCACAATCCGCCGGATCGTCAGCCTGGTAAACTCACCGGTCGATTCGCCGCACCCCGATTGATCGAACCGGATACACCCGATCCCCACCGCCGCCAGCCGACGTGCAAACTCAACCAGGTGGTAGCTCACCCCCAGCCGACTGCCCGTCAGCCCGTGCACCACGATCACCGTCGGCACGCTGCGATCATCCGCACCCGTCGGCAGATCGATCGACGCCGCCAAGTGTTCCGCACCGCTGCGAATAAACTCAAACCGCGTCATCCCGCCGTATCCTCGCCCCCCTTTGCCACATGAGCAAGCCGGCGCACCATCTCGTCGTCAACGTTTCCACGATTGTGCCCTTTGTTCCGACACAATAGCCGACGGGCGATGCCCGCCGGTTGCCCCGCTGGTCTATTGTCACGCTCCGATCTGCCGCCGCACATGAGCTGCGGGCTATTTGATTCGGCACACGACCACGCAAAGCGGCAGGTGTTTAGAGCTCTTTGGTAGTATGTCAACCGGGTTAGGACAGAGGTTTGACCCAACCCAAGCGCCCCGGTAGACGAGCCTCACGGCGTCGGGGATACTTGCGGTGAGTTGTCCGTTTGCTCCCGGGCGGCTCCCAACTAAATTGAGGTATGTTAGACTCCTCTTGGAGAAATGTTGCTTAACAGACAACCGACCCCCTTCCGCTAGGGTCGGGGGATGAACAGCTTTCCGGCTTCCTGGCCGGTACATACCAGAATATTCTTGCGGCGTTCTTGTCGCTCAAGCCGCAGTTCGACCGTTTGCGGGCAGAACAACATCTTCATCGCCCAGGTCGCTGCCGACAAACGCTTCAGCCGCCTGGAGTACTGCTTCTGTGGCTTCTCGACCCAAAGCTCCCGCTGGCGCTTCGTGACGGCGCGCCTGAAGCAAACGCGCGCGTTCGGGTTGTTGGCAGCTTAACCCAAGTGGCGAACACGGGTCGAGAAGGTGGCCGACGATATCCCTCCAAACGAGCCCCATCGCGATCCCAGCGGCCAG
Organism: Phycisphaeraceae bacterium; assembly: GCA_036477175.1. Taxonomy (GTDB): domain Bacteria; phylum Planctomycetota; class Phycisphaerae; order Phycisphaerales; family Phycisphaeraceae; genus JAZGCX01. Next base: position 885 of record JAZGCX010000305.1, on the reverse strand, counting down.
CACTTGGTCCTGGGTTGGAGCGGTAGCTACGGCTCGATCGTCACCGCGGTGGAGCCTGTGCGCGGCGGCCTCGGCCTGCCGGGCGAACTCTCCAGCGAAGTCTTGGGAAATCGATTGACTTGTCATGATATCCTCCCTTCAACCTAACGGACTGGGCTCAATTGCCTGCCGCGGCCTGCCACGTGCAGCTCAACTGGGGCGAGGCGTAGGTCATTTTTCAGATCGTTGTGGCATTTGCTCCCGTACTCCGATCACCCGTCATCATCAGCCAACATGCCTCGCGACGGGCGGTTCATTCAGCGCTTACGCTGTTAATTATTTCGGCTAAAAGGGGCGATTTTCTGGACTTTTCCAGCGACTATCTTCTGACCGCCGCTTCCGGGGCCGACCACCCGGCGGGGCCGCGATGCGTATTCCAACCGTGGCGGCGTGCCTGAGCGAAAAACCGCGGGGGCCGCAAAATAGAGATGTGTTCCAATACCTGAGCCAACCAGCGTCTTTCGAGATTAACCTGCCAGATTAAACACCGACGTGTCTGCCAATGCCGTCAACTGTTCCGCACCGCTGCGAATAAACTCAAACCGCGTCATCTTGCTATATCGTTGCCACGTTCGGGACTGGCCCTCGAAGTTCAGTCCGATGACGACTCCGATAGCTGGTCAAGCTTATCCAGCCAGCCCTGCACCATCTCGACCATGTGCGGCATCCCGATCTGCGCGAACAGGTCGCGGGCTTTGACCCACAATTCGCGTGCTCCGGCAGGATCGCCGCGTGTCTGGTAGATCACACCGAGGTTGCTGTAGGCGTTGGCCATGCCTTCGAGGCGTCCCCGCTTCTCATCGATCTCCAGTGATTTGCGGTGCATCTTTTCCGCCTCGTCGAGTT
>JAZGCX010000304.1:0-2558 GCA_036477175.1 Phycisphaeraceae bacterium | reverse complement strand
GTGGGAAAGCCGTGCCCGGTCTTGTTGTTGGTGACGATGACCTGCAGGTCAACCTGCTCGCCCGGCCTGACGCGCTCGGGGCCGGCGAGTGTGAGGCGGATCACCGGGCCGGCGGTCCACTTGTCGGCGATTTCCGGTATTTCGATCTCGCCGCGAAGCCACTGCTCGGTGAGGGCGACGTGTTCTTCCGCACCAGGCAATTTCAACAGCAGCGGCATGACTTGATTGGCCGCCAGGAAGCGGTGCGAGCGGTGTTTGCCGTCGCCGGCCGAACGGTTGTAGTCGCCGGCGTCGCCGGCCGCCGGATCGGAGGAATCCTGCAGCGGCATGTGGCATTCGCGACAGGAGATCGTCTTGGTCGCGTCGCCTTCGTGGTACCAGCGACTCTTGCGCCAGTTGTCGTACTGGTTCTGCAATTGCACCCAACCGATCTGGTTTACTTCCTCATTGATGAACTGCTTGTGGCACGCGGCGCAGAATTCAGCCGTCTTATACAACGGTCTGGCGAAGGATTCCTTGTGCTGGTCGGGATAGGCGCGGATCAGGAAATCGCTCATCCATTTGTTGGCGGCTCCTTCTTTTCGTTCGCCGACGTAGCGGACCGGCTGGGCCACGGTGTAATCCGCGTTCCCGCGAACGTCGGTCTGCACGATGGCGTGGCAGATGATGCATGACACTCCTTCGTCGGCACCGGGGGACGTCAGGCCTTCGACGTTGACGTTCTTGTTGCCGGACAGCAAGGCAATGGGATCGTGGCAGCCCGCGCAATAGCGGGTCGACTCGGCACCGACGTCGTCGAGCATGATGCGCTGTACGGCCTGAAAGACCACGTCGGATGAGGCATAGCGGTGGGCGCTGGGTTCCCACTCAGCCAGAATGTCGCTGTGGCAGCCGCTGGTGCCGCAGCCGGGCGAGCCCGACGTGGTGGTCGGGTCATAGGCCCAGTTGCTCGCCGTGCGAACCAAGCTGGGGGCAAACGGGCGATCCTCGCCATATTTCCAACTGTAGTCGGCTGGGAACTCGTTGTTGATTGGCGGGGGTGAATACAGCGCTATCGATCCGAAGTGGACTACGAGCAGCACACACGCGGCGGCCAGACTTTGGCGCAGGAAAGAGCGTTTGCCGCTGCGCAGTGCGGCGGCTGCTTCGGGAGCGTTGGCCTTGCGTAACCACAAAATGATGCAGTGCGCCAGCACGGCGAAGATCAGCACGAAGCCGGTGATGATGTGGATCAGATCCCAGCCATAGCCGATGCGGGTGCCGAAGGCAGCCTGCCAGGTCAACACGAAGCCGCTGACAAACAGCGCGGCCAGCATGATGGCCGATAGATAACCAAGGAATTGGTAATGGTTGAACTTGCCGTGAAACCTCAGCCACCAATGCCTGCCGAGGTACCAGCCGGCCGGTACGATCATGACAATGCCGATCAATGTGTGCCACAAGACTCCGAACTGGTTGAACACCGAGAACGGCAGTAGGTAGATCGCCAGACCGGTGAACGTTTCAAACAGCAGCAGCCCCAAGGTCAGACCGGTCAGCGGGTGCCGCCATTCGGCCGCCGCGTCGACCCGCCCGGTGGCGCGATCGCTCACGGGGGAGGGCATGGGGTCTCGCGCATCATCGGCCTGAACCGGCGAATCGGTCGTGGTGGAAGACATGACTGGAACTCCTTTCGACACGGACAGGTTTTGTCCCCTCGCTCTTTGATTCGGGTTATCCGCGAGGATGGTTAAGGTTCCTCGCGATCTAACACCGGTGTGGCGGGGTTGCCCACAAGAAATGAGGCCGAGCAGGCAGTGATCGAATTCGACAACCCGTCTCCACCGGCCCGGTAGCGCGTTTTGCGACACGTTCCGCCTGCCATCGGGCCAGACTGCTGAGTCGGCGTCGCCCCCAAACCCAACGTCCGATCATATCAGCATGCCGATGGCGGGCGTGAAATTGCTTCAGCGTATTCTAACACAAACCCCACCCTGAGAATAGCCTCGTTGGCCCAGCTGCCGCAACCGCTGAGGCAATCCGCCGTTAGGGAGGCGAGCGTCGGTCGATTTCCGTCTCGGTCATACATCCGGGACGACTCTGATCGATGCGTCGGCTGCTTTCAGAATCTCAAAACGAGCTTTGAAAACCTCCTCCAGGCGATCTGGCGTAACGAACCGGGTGATCGGCTCATCGCAGACAAGCGCTCCGTCGCGCAAGGCCAGTACCCGGGCGCCGAGGGCGATGGCGAGGTTGAGGTCGTGGCAAATGACGACTAGCGTCTTGCCGGCCTGGAGCAGCCGCCGCAGCACGGCCATCAGTTCGGCCTGATGCTTGGGGTCCAAGGCGGTGGTCGGTTCGTCAAGAAACAGGATTGGGCTCGCCTGGGCCAGCGCACCCGCGAGCAAGACTTTTTGGCGCTCGCCGCCCGAGAGCTGGCTGACGATGCGATCTTCCAAGCCCGTCAAGCCCCCGGCGCTGATCGCTTCACCGATGATCCGGCGGTCATGTTCGGTATGCAATGCGAATGGGCCTTGGTGGACAAACCGCCCGGCGGCGACCATGTCGTACACCGTGAA
>JAZGCX010000303.1:0-3035 GCA_036477175.1 Phycisphaeraceae bacterium | reverse complement strand
TTCGGGTCGGCATGTTCCTTGTTGGTGTAGAGGCGGGCCTGATAGGTGCGCTGAACACCGTAGATGGTGCGCGTCGCGTCGTACACCGCGACCTCGGCCTTGCCGTCGTGCCAGACCGGGTCGTCGCGCCAGTCGCGGGTGAACTGATCAAAAGGGTTGTCGGCTGATAAGCTGTTCGCCTGGGCAATGACAGCGCACAGTAATGTCACCGACAGCACGGTGATATGGTGAGGTTTCATGATGTGCGATCATACGGACACCCAGTCGTCTTGTCTTGCGATGGGGGGCCCCGCCGCGCCGGATTCAGCCGGCTAAGGCTCTGGGTGCCTGCTGCGGACGGACGGCCACGCGCTGCAGTATCTGCTCGTAGCACCGAACGTAACGCTGGTGCATCCGCTGTTGGCCGAACCGTTGGAGCAGTCGCTGGTGGCCGCTGTCCCCGAACCGCTGTCGCAGCGCCGGATCAGTTAACAGCCGGACGAGGCTGCCCGCCAGAGCCGCCGCGTCCTGACGAGGCGATAGCAGCCCCGTCTGCCCGTGCACGACCACCTCGTTGTTACCGCCGACGTCGGTTGCGGCGATCGGCAGCTTGGCGCCCATCGCTTCCAACAGCGTTAGCGAGACGCCTTCGCTGAGGCTCGAGAGCATGAACACGTCGGCCGCACGCATCAGCGCCGGCACGTCGTCGCGCATGCCCAGCAAACGCACGTGGATGTCCAGGTCCAATTCGCACACGAGCGATTCGATCGCCGGTCGCTCGTTACCGTCGCCGGCCAGCAGCAGCACCGCATTGGGGACGTGCCGAACCGTCTCGGCGAACGCTCGCAGGGCCGTTGGGTGGTCCTTGACCCCGTGGAACCGCGCCACCTGCAACACGACGGGCTGATCCAGTGCAATACCGAGCTTGCGTCGCACGTCGCCGACCGCCGCCCCGTTGAAACGGGCCGGGTCGATACCGTTATAAATGACCTCGATCCGTTCGGGCGCGATGCCCTCATTTTCAACCAGCGCTTCTTTGACAAACGTGCCGACGGCCGTGACCCGGTCGAAGCGCCGCAGCAACAGTTGGTTGGCGATCAGGCGTTTGCGCCGACGTACGTCGGGGTAGTGCCGGCCATGCTCGGTAAAGAGGACCGGGGGCTTGAGGCTCATGCCGCGCGACATGGCGGCGTAGAAGAACGGGGTGTACTGGTGCGCATGCAGCAGGTCGATGCGATGTTCGCGGACGGCGTGATGGATGCGTTTGGACACCGCCAGGTCCACGCCCGGTCGGCGCTTCAGGTCCAGCACCGCGTAGCCTTCGCCGGCTAGCTGCCGGCCCAAATCGCCCACATCATCGAGGCAGAGGAACACAAAGCGGTACCGGTCACCTTGCTGGCGTGACAGCTCGGCCGCCAGCACCTCCGCGCCGGCGAAGTCGAGCCGGTGTAACACGTGTGCGACGGTAGGTCGGTCCGTATCGGTCGCAGCGAGTCCATTGCCGGGGTCAGTCGACATCGTTATAGCCATCCATCGGCGATCGGCCCATGGCAACATTTTGTTTTCCCGGTTTTCTTTGTCCGAGTCCCGGCATGCCGGGATGTGCCTGTGGTAATCGCCATGCAGATCGAACTTAATCGCGGCGTTTGGTGAGCAGGCGGGACAGTGTGCCCCCGATCGCGCGAAGGAATGTGATTGGCCGCCTCAGCCAGCGGCCCTTCGTGGCGCGGTGGCGCAGCTCATCAAATCGCTGGTCATACAGGTCAAGCTGCTGCGCCACGTCGCACACCTGTGCGGCGGTCTGGTGCTTGCCCATGTCGATCAGTGCTTGTGCGTGGCGAATCAGGAGCTGCCTGGCATCGTCGTGTGCCCGTTGCGCGTCCAGGTGCAGTGCCTGTCCGTATCGCGCCACGAAATCGGCTTGCATCTGACACAGGGCGCCTAGCCGGCCTGGAAGCTTGACCGCCACGTCGTCGTCTGTACCAACACCCACGAGTGTCAACGGCTCGGGCACGTACACGAACCGGCATACCTTGGCCAGACGCAGCAGAAAGTCATAGTCCGAGCAGTGTGTTCGGTGCGGATCGAAGACGTTGCCGTTCGGCTCGACCGTCGGCACCTGATCCAGCACCTCCCGTCGAATCAGCACGCTTGACAACACGACCAGGTGATCACGGAGCATCGGCTCGACACACCAGCCGACGCACGGATTGTCCAGGCGTTGGGGCTCTGTGTCGGTGAAGTCGCCCTGCTGATCGATCGTGCGGAACGCGGTGTGCACCATCTCGATCGTTGGGTCCTCACGGATGGCGGTGAACTGTCGCTGAAGTTTGAAACGGTCCCAATAGTCGTCGGTGTCGAGGAAGGCGACGTATGGCGCAGCGGCGTGCGCCAGCGCCGCGTTGCGGGCAGCGGCGACGCCCCGGTGCTCTTGTTGCAGGTAATGCAGATAAACCTTTCCGGTCGGATTGCGATAACGCTTGAGGTAGGGCTCGATCACGGCGGGGGTTGTGTCGGTCGAGCCGTCGTCCACCACGACCAGTTCAAGGCGTCTGGAGGTCGTCTGAGCGATGACCGAAGCGAGGGCGGCCGGTAATTGGGCCGCGCCGTTGTGAGTGGGGATGATGACGGAGACGTCCATGCGGTGGTTTGGGCTACCTCTCGGGGCCGTCGCGGGGTTCTCAGGATACCTTCGATCAAGCGTAAGGTCGGCTAAAGGTGGGTAGGGAGATTGATTCCCAGATGGGCCGTGTCGGGGGCCGTTGATACTTATTGAGACCTAATTGCCTGTGATCGCAGCCATTGCAGCGGGAATTGGGGTGTTGAGGTCAGGCGACGCGGCATCGGCATGGATACCGTTGACAGGGGCAGCGTTATTAGAAATACTAATGCTTTAGGCGCTTGACATTAATGAATCTAATCTTATCATTTGGGCCGACCAATGCAGAGTCTACGAATATTTTGCGACGTGGTGCGGTTCCAGAGCTTCAGCCAGGCGGCGGCGGCGAACGGGATTACCCAGTCAGCCGCCAGCCAGCGGATTGGGCAGTTGGAGA
>JAZGCX010000302.1:0-2239 GCA_036477175.1 Phycisphaeraceae bacterium | reverse complement strand
GCGATCACCGGCTCATCCACGTCCTGCGGATATTCCGACACTTCACGCAAACTATCGGAAACTTCCGAACGGGCGTCCCGGATGTCGGTGCCGATGTAAAACTCCAACTCGATTTCAGCACTGCCCTGAATCGCCTGGGCCGTCATCTTCTTCAGATTCGAGACCCCCTTGAGCACGTCCTCCTGCGGCTCAATGATCTCACGCTCGATCTCCTCGGGGCTGCGGCCGGTCCATTCGGTGCTGACCGTGATCACCGGGTGATCGACGTTGGGCACAAGCTGGATCGGGATCGTAAACAGCGCAATCAACCCGAACAGCAGCAGCAGCAGCACGCCGACCGTCACCTTCACCGGATTGAAAATGGCAAAGTGAATGTAGTCCATCAGCTACTTCGGCGATCAGGAGCCACTGGCCGGCTCGCCGTCGGCATCGGCCTCGGCGCCCGGGGCGGTCTCAGAGACGACCTGCGCCGGTTGACCGGGAAAAAGGATCCGCTCGGCACCCTCGATCACCACCGGCATCTGCGCCGCCAGTGTCACCGCGTCGGGATCACGCCGTCTCGGCCGCACCGCATACCGATCTTTGTGCCCGAACAGCACCTCGACCGGAATCCGCACCGCCCGGTCATCGAGCACCGCCCATACGACTGAACCCGTCGGCGTCCGCAGCACCGCGTCGCGCGGCACCGTTAACAGGTCCGCCCGCTGTCCCGTCGGCACCCGCGCCACCACGCTCATCCCCGCCTTCAGCTCGCCACCCTGATCGTTCAGCCTCACCTTGACCGGAAACGTGCGCGACGCCGACTCGCCCATCGGGATCACCGCCCGCACCCGGCCGACAAATTCCGTACCCAGCGGCTCGACATAGACCGCCATCGGCGCGCCCACCTCGACCTGGTTGACCAGGCTCTCGGGCACGTTGATCACCGCATCGATCTGGCCACGCGAGACGATCTGGGCCACCGATGAGCCGACCTCGGCCCACTCGCCCACCTCAATCATCTTGCGGACCACCACGCCATCAAACGGCGCCAAGACGATCAGCCGATCCACTTCACTCTGCGACCGGTCGCGCTGCGCCTCGGCGGCGCGCACACCGGCCACGGCCTGCGCCAGGCGGGCGGCGTCGGCATCACGCCTGGCCTTGGCGTCGTTCAGCTCACGCTGCTTGGCCGCCCGCTGCTGCATCAGCTTCGTCAACTCATCAAGATCACTTTGCGACTTGTCAAGCTGGGCTTTGGCCTCGGCCTCGGCACCATGCGCCGCGGCGAGGTCCGCCTCCGCCTTGGCCAATTGCGTCTGCGCCCACACACCGTCGATCCGTGCCAGCACCGTCTCGCCGCCGACCACCGGGTCACCCTCTTCCACGGCGACCTGGACCACCTTGCCGGCGACCTCGGCGGCGACGATCGACTGCCGCACCTCCCGGAGTTGGCCAATCACGTCCCACCGCTTCTGCAATGTCTGCACTTCGACCAACCCGACGCGGACCAACGCCGGTGGCGGGCCGGCATCTTCGCCGCCGGGACCCTGGGCCGACGCCGCTCCCGCCAGCCCAAGCACGACCATGACCCACGCTCGTGTACCCATGTGATGACAGTCCCAGGTATTAATCCGCGCTGTTTCGGCCTGCAACCCGCAACACAAATCGACCCGACGGCACGACCCACGACAAGAACGGCAACGCCGCGGTTCAGCACCGCCGACAAGCACAGGGCGGGTCCTCAAACCGACCGATGGACCGAACTTGCCCGCAAAAAGCCGCAAAAGTCACAAGAACAAGGCTCTTCGCTTTTGAGCATTCTATGCCGTTTTACGGCGAAAACAGGCTGCGCAAAAGCACATCGGTCAGTTTGAGATGGGTTGGTGACCGAGGCAGGAAAGTTCAAAGCAGATTGCACCTCGCCCTTCGCACCTGGCACTTTAATCGGCGTATTCCCAGACCGTCACGTCGATCGTGCGCCGGCCCCAGCGACGGGCCACCTCGTGCGTCGGATAAAGAACATCAAGGCGATGCCCCCTGATCTTGCCGCCGCGGTCAAGCACCTGCAACGGCCGGCCCTGGTTGTAGCCCGGCACCGTGATGACCGACCCGAACGGCAGTACCCGCGTGTCCGCAGCGACCAGTTTCATCCCGTTCGTCCACACAGTGTAGCCCGATGCGGTGATGCCGTCGGCCCACCTGCCGCACGAGCGATAGTCGGGGCTGTACGCGGTCACCACCATCCGAAGGGTCTGCG
>JAZGCX010000301.1:0-2057 GCA_036477175.1 Phycisphaeraceae bacterium | reverse complement strand
CGGCATCGCCTCGGCAAGACACGACGTTGACGAAATCACACGCCGCTTCAAACAGCGTGACTTTCGCCGCCCCGAACCCCAGACGACTCCTGCTGTGACACGCGATCAGCGCGGTCACGAAAGGCATGTCAAAAAGGTGCTGGCAAACCTCGATGGGAAGCCGATTCAGCGAGCGAAACTCAAAGTTGTGCTCGATTCGGTCAACGGCGCCGGTGGCGTCGCCGGCCGGATGCTGCTGGAGCAGCTGGGCTGCACGCTGGTGCACCTCAACGCCGAGCCGACCGGTCGCTTCGCCCACGGCCCCGAACCGGTGGAGGAGAACGTCGCCGAACTCGCGCAACTGACCGCTGCGGAAGGTGCCGATTGCGGCTTCGCGCAGGATCCCGACGCCGATCGGCTGGCGATCATCGACGAGACCGGCAGATTCATCGGAGAAGAGTACACCGTGGTGCTGGCGGCGAAACGGATGTTTGATCTGCACGGGGGCGGACCGATCGTCGTCAATCTCTCCACCAGCCGTATGATCGACGACCTCGCGGCGCGATATCCCGGGGCGACCGTCATTCGCACGCCGGTCGGCGAGGCCAACGTTGCAGCTGCAATGCAGCAGGCGGGGGCGATGATCGGCGGAGAGGGCAATGGCGGCGTGATCTTCCCGAAAGTCTGCTCGGTCCGCGACAGCCTCTGTGCCATGATCCTCGTGCTCAGTCTCCTGGCCGCGGAAGGCCGTCCGCTCAGCGAAATCGTCGCGGAGCTTCCCCGCTATGAAATGATCAAACATCGCTTCGATCTCAAACAGCTCGGCGGCAACGACGCAGCGAATGAAGCGGTGCAACGCGTGACCGATCGCTTTGCCGAGCAGGATCTCAACACCGCCGACGGCGTTCGCGTGGACTTTCCCGACGGCTGGATCCATCTGCGACCCAGCAACACCGAGCCGATCATACGCCTGATCGCCGAGGCCAAGACCGGTCAAAGAGCTGTGGAACTGCTTGACGAATTTGCCCTCGCCGCACGGCTGCGGTAGACGCCGACGAGCCGCCACACGTGATTTGTGACAATCGAACGGAGCCGCTGGCGGGGGTCCCGGCGCGCCGGGACGGCTCGCTACACGCGGCCCCTCGTGCCTCCGTGCCTTGGTGCCTTGGTGCCTTGCTGCTTGACCGACTCGTGCACCGTCCAGGTGATGCCGTGGGTGGTCCAATCGATGTGCACGGTGAAGAAGCCGCCGCGGTGGCTCTGGACCAGTGGCCACATCACCTCACGGTCGGTGCGAGGAATGGGTAGCCCGGGCACTTCAACCATGGACTTCCACTCCAGGGTGCCTTCCTCAAAATCGGTCCATTTCACGGTGTGCGGGGCAATCGGCCGGATGACTTCAAACAGAAAGATGAGCCAGTGGCCTTCCCCTTCGTAGGCCCGCTCAGACACGATGCCGGTGAGCCGCAGGTCGTCTTGATTCAGACTCAAGCCGGTTTCCTCTCGAATCTCGCGGAGCGCGCATTCATGCGGCCCCTCGCCGCGGGCGATGTCGAGCTTGCCGCCGACGGGCGAGTACATGCCGGCGTTCGGTGAATGCTTGCGGTGCAACAGCAGCACATTCCCGCCGTCGTCGTAGAGGTAGCACAGCACGGCGATCTTGTATGGCAACGGGTGGTCCACGTCGGGCAAACTCAGCATTCAGACCGGCAGCTCAGCGGCACGCAGACCGCTCACGGCGACCATGTCTTCAATAGCCTGGCGCGTCTCTTGATCAGGCGGCCACAGGGGCAGCCGCACCGCGCCGGTATCGCGGCCGAGGATCTGCAAGGCTGCCTTGACCGCAATTGGGTTGGTGGCCAGGCTCAGCAGCCCGCGGGACAGCCCAAACAGCTCTGCGTGAAGAATCCTGGCGGCCTCCCAATCACCTTCCAGGAACGCGCGACAAAGGTCCGCGACCTTCTGGGGAACCAGATTGGAGACCACCGAGACCACGCCGACGCCGCCGACCGACGCCATCGGCAGGGTCAGCGTATCGTCGCCGCTCAACAGCACCAGGTCCGTCCGCAGCGCGATCT
>JAZGCX010000300.1:0-2599 GCA_036477175.1 Phycisphaeraceae bacterium | reverse complement strand
CGGGTATCATCGCCAACTGCAAAGCGCCCGCTGTGACGCATCCAAACAGCAGCGCTTCGACCGCGCCCAGGACCCACAGAAACACCGCGGCCCGCAGGCACGGGTTGCCGCGCGGCGTGGCGATGGGCTGGTCCCATTCGCTTGAAACCGTCGGCTGGTCGTCGGCGTCGTGGTAGTCGGGGTCGAAGGTCACCGCGGCTGTTTATACCACGGCCGAGCCTTCGGCTCGATCGGTCAAAGTTGGGCCGGGCGGTGCCGGTTGTGCCGACAAGGTTCGGGACGATCGGCGAGTCCGCCGACGCGGCGGCGCGACACCGTTACAATGCGGCCGATCTTTCGTGAAGTCCGGGGCGGTTCAGACGTATGACCAGATACCTGTCGCTGATTCTGCGAATCCTCTTCGCCGCCGCGGGCATCGCTTACATTGCCTGGAGCGTGACCTGGACCGATCAGGTGGATGCAGCGGGCACGGTGCAACAGACGGGCGTCGTCACCATGCTCAAGGATGCCCGTTGGTCATTGTTGGGGGTGGGGCTGGTGCTGGTCGGCCTGACTTACCCGATCCAGACGCTGCGGTGGGTGCTATTGATGCGTTGCCGCGGCCTCAACGTGAATTACATCCGGGCCTTTCGGCTCACGATGGTTGGTACGTTCTTCAACTTCTGCATGCCGGGCATGACCGGGGGCGACCTGGTCAAGGCCTACTACGCCGCCAAACGAAGCCGCCGGCGTACCGACGCGATCATGAGCATCGTCTTTGACCGCATCACGGGCCTGCTGGGTCTGGCTACCCTGGCCACCGTCGCAGGCCTGTTTATCTTTCAGGAAGAGGTCGGCCGGCGGGTCACGCTCTACATCTGGTCCGCCGCCGCAATCATTGCCCTGTCGTTCGGCATCTACTTTTCACGCACGATGCGCAAGGCGCTCGGCCTGAATTGGTTAGTCGGCAAATTTCGACCCGGCGGTTTGCTTCAGCGGATCGACGAGGCGGCGGTGGCGTATGGCAACCACCGGCGGGCCGTGGGATCGGCCGTCGCCATCAGCGTGTTCGTTCACATCCTGTTGGTCAGCGCGACGGGGGCGGCGGGGTATGCTCTGGGCATGAGCACGCCTTACGGTGTGCTCCTGACGGTCGTGCCGGTGCTGTTCATGGTCGGGGCGATCCCATTGACCTACCAGGGTTTGGGCGTGATGGAGGGCCTGGCCATTGCGCTGCTGAAATACCCCGGCTCCGCCACCGCCAACCAGCTCGTCGGCATGCTGTTGCTCGTGCGACTGTACCAGGTGTTCTACGGCCTGCTGGGCTCCACTTTTCTTCTGCGCGGTGACATCCACATGCACCCGGAACAGCAACCGCAGCAACCGCAGTAACCAAAAGAACTCTTGTCGCTTGCACCTTGTCGCTTGCCCCTTTTCCCTTATCCGCATTCTGATTAGTTTTGGTGCGCAGGTGATGTCGATGTGTGAGGATTTGTCAGCCGGTCAACGGCGGACTGGGGAATCAGAACATCCCGTTCCAGTTGGCCGGGCACAGCAGGACGGGCAGGTCGGCCTGGCGGATGATGGTGGCCGGCACGTCGCCGGCGATCAGCCGCTTGAGCACGCCCTTGCCGGTCAGCCCCAGCACCACCAGTGTGCACGACCGCGCCTTGGCGGTGTTGAGGATCGCCTTGGGCACGTCGTCACTGAACAGCATCACGCCCTCGGCGTGCACGCCCGCTTCGATCAGATTCTGCGTCAGCAGTTTGAGCGTCTGTTCGCCGCGGTGCTTGGCGTCCGATTCGTGCTCGTCTTCATCCTGCACATGGGCGACGTGCGCGACCACCGCCTCGGCGTCCAGGCGGCGCGCCAGGTCCGCAATCGGCGTGGTCAGCTTTTCACTGGCCCACGGTGAACTGACCGCAACAAGCATCCGGCTCTTGACCGCCAATGCATAGGCTCCTGTGAGTCTCGTCGCCCGGTGACCCGCATTGTAACCGACGCGGCGACGCAACGCGATAACCGGCGGCCGTGGGGCGTTGACTTGGCCGGCCCGGTTCCCTAGCGTTGCACTGTCGATGAGGTTACCCGATGACCACGCACCCGCAACCCGAGACGCTCGGCCAACTCAGGCAAACCGCATACCGATTCCGCACGGTCAAGCAGGAGCTGCGCGACAACCTGATTCATCGGCTGCGCCAAGGCGAGCGAATCTTTCCGGGCATCCTCGGCTACGACAACACGGTGCTGCCCCAGATCATTCACGCGATCCTGTCATGCCACGACCTGCTGTTTCTGGGATTGCGCGGGCAGGCCAAGACGCGGATATTGCGCGCACTGCCCGACCTGCTCGATGAATGGATCCCCGTGCTGGCGGACGTGGAGATCTGCGATGATCCGCTCGAGCCGATGACCACGATGGGCAAACGTCTGGTCAACGAACAGGGCGACGCCGCCGCCATTCGTTGGGTGCATCGCCTGGACCGTTACCAAGAGAAGCTGGCGACGCCCGACGTGACCATCGCCGACCTGATCGGCGAGATCGACATTGTCAAGCACGCCGAGGGACGGTACCTCTCCGACGAATCAACGATGCACTTCGGGCTGATCCCCCGCACGA
>JAZGCX010000030.1:0-5789 GCA_036477175.1 Phycisphaeraceae bacterium | reverse complement strand
TCACTGACGCGGGCATCGGCCTTGAGTGACGCATTCGCCCAATCCGCACCCTTTTCGGTGAGCCGCACCGAGCCGCGGGCAAACTTGATCGTGATGTCAACCGGATCAACCAGCGTCGCTGCCGTCTGACCATCGGGCGGTGCAAACCATTTGGCCCACGCACCGGGCATCACGTGCAACCGCAGCCTTGAATCCGGCTGCACCGTCATGACCCGCTCGCTGACTGACAGGACGGCGTAGGCTTCGAGGTGTTCACTGTGGGCAACCAGGGTTGCGTCGTGGCCCTCGATTTTGAGGCGACCATTCAGCACCGGGCCCAGGAGCAACAGTAGCCGATCGTCCTGGTCCAGCAGCCGGTCGAGGGCGACGACCGGGATGTCCTGCAATTGGGCGTCGGCATTGAACGTAGCGCGGGCAAACTGAGGGCGACCCTGTGCGTCGAAAGCGTCCTGTGCACTGAACGTTGCATCAATCCGGCCCGACGCGCCGGCCTGTTCAACGTGAGCCTTGAGTGAGCCGGCAAGGTCGGCCGGCCCGAGCACCCGGAGTGTGGCCGACAGGTCCTTCAGCTCGACCGCATCGGTCTGCGGCGCGGCGTACACGACGCGGCTGCCGGTCAGCTCCAGCTCCAGGCGCAGGTCCGGCGGCAGTAGCGGCTCGGGCTGACTTTGCCTGCGACGTGCTGCAGATCTGCCAGGCGGTTGGGTGGCGGCGGCGGTTGTGGACAGCGCGCGGTCGAGGTTCGTCGTGCCGTCGTCGTATTGCACCAGGTGCAGTTCGCGGCTGACGACGCGGACCTTACCGAAGTTGCTGTTGCCGCGCAGCAAGGACAACAGTGTCACGTCCGGGGCGTCGATCTGGTCGATGAGGGCCACTTGTTGGCCCTGGGGGTCGTCGAGTGTCAGGCCGACAATCTGCTGACCCGAGAACCAACCCGCCGACAGGTCGTCGACCGCGACGGTGCCGGCGATCTGATGGTTGACGAGGGCCAACACGAAGCGCGTGCCGGGCCCGGTGCTGATCAATGTGGGCCCAAGCAGGACCAGCGCGGCCAGCACGACGACGATTGTCAGCAGCGACCAGAAGGTACGCCGCAGCCAACGACGTTTGGTTCGTGGTGGTGATGACTGGACAGACGGTATATCGCTGGGTTCGGTCATAGGGTACCCCGTATCGGTCGCAATAGGATTGTACCCGAGCGGCGGTGACCGGTGCCCGAAGGGGCACCCGTATTGCAACGCGATGCGGACGTTGCTAAGCCGCAAGCGGCTGAGAAACGTGTGGTCAGGGGGTTATGGCGGTGACGGCGTCGTGAGCTGTTGCATCTCGTCGGGCGCCAGGGCTTGGCCGCATTCCGGACAGCGCGGGGCGGTCAGTTGGTACAGCAGGTAGTTGCACTTGGGGCAGCGTGGCTCTTCAATCTCGATCCGGAACTTGAGGCGGCAGCGCCGGCAGCGCGAGTAACCGCTCGTGACGGTCTGCTCAAGCAGACAGCGGGGACAGGTGATCTTCAACTCGAGCGGGGTCGACTCGATCTGGGCGACCCGGTCGATGCCGTGCACTTTGTAGAGGATAGGCAGGCTGATCGTGCCGAGGGCGGTCAGGATGCCCAACACGCCCAACAGCTTCAAGACCGGGTCCTCGTCGATCTCGAACACCACCGCGACCGAGATTGCAGCCGCTGTGGCGAGGACGACGACGATCGACACCAGCCGGATCCAGTGATACCAGTTGCGAAACGCCGTGCGCCCCAGCAGCGCCGCCCACGGGAAGGCAACAGCCCAGATCGCAGCCAACAGCATGATCTTCCAGGTGGTGTCGCTGAGCCAATAGTTGCTCCAATAAGTCCACGGCCCGATGTCCCAGATCACCATCAGGTAAAACACAAGTCCTGCGAGGCACAGGACCACGTCGAAGATCATGACCACCGGCCAATGGCGCTTTTCCAGCATCGCGGACGCCGCCAGTGCCGGCAGACAGAACAGCACCACGCTGCCGAGCGTGCTGAAGACTTCTTCTTCAATGTTGAAGAAGGACTCAAAGACCAGGACCCATATCCCCAGCAGCGCCGCCAGGGCGAACGACGCGACGACGCCAAGCAGAAAGGCGCGCTTGACCTTCATGTAAGTGATTCCAACACGCGGGGGTCCATGGGGCGTTGCTAAGCCACGAGCGGGCAAGCCTCAGAGTTTTTCCGCCGCCAGAGACGCTAGTTCGGAGCGTTCGCTGCGGGCGAGGGTGACGTGACCGACGATCGGTTGGCCCTTGAATCGCTCGACCATGTAGGACAGGCCGTTCGACGACGAGTCGAGGTAGGGGTTGTCGATCTGTGCAACGTCGCCGGTGAGGACGATCTTGGTGCCCTCGCCGACGCGGGAGACGATCGTCTTGACCTCGTGCGGGGTGAGGTTCTGGGCTTCGTCCACGATCATGAACTGGTGTGGGATGCTGCGGCCGCGGATGTAGGTCAGCGGTTCGAGCACGAGTTTGCCGGTGCTGATCAGCTCGTTGATCCGGTGCTCGGGCGATCGGCTCTCGGCGTGCTGCGAGGAACCGGAGCTGCGTGTGGACATCAGGTAAGCCAGGTTGTCGAAGATCGGCTGCATCCAAACGGACAGCTTCTCGTCCTTGTCGCCGGGCAGGTAGCCGATGTCCTTTCCCATGGGCATGATCGGGCGGGCGACCAGGAGCTTGTCGTACCGCTGTTCGTTGAACACCTTGGTCATCCCCGCGGCAATGGCCAGCAGCGTCTTGCCGGTGCCGGCGGTGCCCAACAGCGTCACGAGCTTGACCTCGTCGTCCAGCAGCAGGTCCAGCGCCATGGTCTGTTGGACGTTTCGCGGCATGATGCCGAACACCGGTTTTCGCGGGCCGTGGATCGGGATGAGGTGGTCGGTGTCGGCCAGCCGCCGCGACAGCCCGGTGTGCGACTCGTCCATCTGGTCACGCAGTTGGACGTACTGGTTGGAAAACAACTCGATGGCGACGGTCTGGTGGTTGGGTGTGGTTTCGGTTAGCAAGTCCTTGAGCTGATCGATCTCGAGGTGTTTTTCCTCATAGAGTAAATCGATCTTGTCGGTGGGCACGGTCAGGGCGGTGTAGCCGGTGTACAGGTGATCGGCATCAACTTTCTGCGCCTCGAAGTCTTCGGTCTGGATGCCAAGCGCGTCAGACTTGAGGCGGACGTTGATGTCCTTGGTGATAAAGACCGTTCGCTCGCCGGCCTGTTTGAGTCCCCAGGCGACGCCGATGATTCGATTGTCAGGCTTGTCTTCGGTCAACCAGGGCGGCCGGTCGTCACTGGAAAAGTCAACACGGATGCTGCCGCCGTGACCGTTCCACTGCACACCGCCGCTGAGCTGGCCCTGCGTGCGGAGCTGGTCGAGGTGGCGGATCACCTCGCGTGCGTTGCGGCCGATGTCGTCATTCAGCGCCTTGAACTTGTCGAGCTCTTCAAGGACGGCAAAGGGGATGACGACCTGGTTGTTGTCGAACATGAACAGCGCCGCGGGGTTGTGCAGCAGGACGTTCGTGTCGAGGACGAAATGCTTGCGGCCGTGGGGCGGGGCAGGGTTGGGTTCGCTCAACCGGCGATCCTCCACGAGTCGGCGGACGATCGGATGGCCCGACCGCCCACTATCGACCTTTATCGGCTCATTGTAGCAGGGCCATTGGGCACACCCCCGCCGGACAACGCCGACCGCCGCTCCGGGGCTGTCAGCCGGCGGCGATTGAGCCAATTGCATGTGCCGCCATGGCTACAACCATCCGGGTATCAGGGGTGCTCGGCCACCGCTCCCGGCTGCACCGCCGGTGCGCTCTTCTCAGAGCCGTTCGTTCCCATCGTCGTCGCCGCGATCCGTCTCGATTCGGTTGTCTTGATCCGATTGATGGCGGCGAGGTAGGCCTTGGCGGCGGCCTCGACGACGTCGGTGCTCAGGCCGCGGCCGCGCACCAGCCGACCATGATGGGTGCATTCGACCAGCACCTCGCCCTGCGCGTCCTTGCCGCGGGTGACCGCACGGGTGTGAAAGCTTTCGAGCTGGACACTCACCCCGGTGATCTTCTGCATCGCCGAGTAGAGCGCGTCGATCGGGCCGTCGCCGGTCGCCGCGTCCATCCGCTCGACGCCGGCCGAGTCCCGAAGCACGATGGTGCCGGTGGCGATCACACCGGTCCCGCTGGTCACCTGGAACCGGACCAGCGCCCACAACTGACGTTCGCTCTGGAGCTGTTCGTCGAGGATCGCTTCGATGTCCTCGTCGTACACCTCCTTCTTCTTGTCGGACAACGCCTTGAACTTCTCGAACGCCTTCTCGAGCGCGTCGTCATCGATGCTGAAACCCAGATACCTGACGCGCTCGCGGAACGCGTGGCGGCCGGAGTGCTTGCCCAGCACCAGCTTGCTCGCGGGGATGCCGATGTCACGCGGGTCCATGATCTCATAGGTGGACCGCTCCTTGAGCATGCCGTCCTGGTGGATCCCCGCTTCGTGAGCAAACGCGTTGTCGCCGACAATCGCCTTGTTCCGCTGCACGTGCAGGCCGGTCAGAGTCGAAACCATCCGCGAGGTGGGAAAGATCTTCTTGGTGTTGATGTTGGTGGCGTACTTGTCGTAGTAATCCTTGCGGGTGCGCAGGGACATGACGATCTCTTCCAGAGACGCGTTGCCGGCGCGCTCGCCGATGCCGTTGATCGTGCACTCGACCTGTCGGCAGCCGTTCTGAATGGCGGCCAGACTGTTAGCCACGGCCAGCCCCAGATCATTGTGACAGTGCGACGAAAGGATGATGCCCTTTTCGTCGATGATGGGCAGTTGTTTTCTCACGTAGGCGAAGATGTGGCCGTACTCCGCCGGCACGGCGTAGCCCACGGTGTCGGGGATGTTGACCGTCGTGGCGCCGGCGTCGATCACCGCCGCGGTGATGTCCACCAACACGTCCAGCTCCGTGCGAGACCCGTCCTCGGGCGAGAACTCCACGTCATCCACGTATTGCCGGGCACGCTTGACCGAATCGACGCTCAGCTCAATGATCTGCTCAATCGCCTTCTTGAGCTTGTGTTCGCGGTGGATTCGACTGGTGGCGCAGAACACGTGGATCCGCGGGTGGTGTGCGCCCTGCAGCGCCTCGGCCGCCCGGTCGATGTCACGCGGCACGCATCGCGCCAGGCCCGCCACTATCGCTCGGGGCAATTCCTGCCCGATGGCGCGAACCGCCTCGAAGTCGCCGTGTGAGGTGATCGGGAACCCCGCCTCGATAATGTCCACCCCCAGCGCCTCGAGCTGGCGGGCGATCTCCATCTTCTCCTGATGGTTCAGGCTCGCGCCGGGGGACTGTTCGCCGTCACGCAGGGTCGTGTCGAAAATCCGGATAGGGATGCACTCGGACATTGTTACACTCCCAACAATAGCCGCGACCTGACAGGTCGCGGTCCGCGGGCTGTTAGCCCGCGGCTATGAAAAACACAACGTTTTCACGGCCACACCCAAACAAAAAACGCCCTGTCCTCGGTCTTGCCGGACAGGGCGATTGGTTTCGGGTCTCGAACCTCTCGCGGACCTATCCGGCGCGCACCGTAAGCAGCAGCAGACCCAGCAACTGCAGATTGGCGGCTCGGATGGATCGGTGAAAAGTCATTGCTGTCGTCAGGATAGCCTCGTTGGCGTTTGGTGTCAACCATTTGATTATCGGCCGAATCAGGCCGGAAACTTTGACGGTCCCCGCCGGCCCCGCTATCGTCGTGGAACTGTCCCCCCTGACCTCAAATCCCTGACGTGTTGGAGTATT
>JAZGCX010000003.1:0-4433 GCA_036477175.1 Phycisphaeraceae bacterium | reverse complement strand
TCCAGAAAAGAGTTGAAATAGGACGTTGCCTCCGTCGCTGTGTGCGTTGGCCGGATCACATCCATTGCAGACAAAGAACCCCACAAAAAGACTTTATTGTCCGATCTTATAACATCCGATATGTGCGAACGTCAAGTGGTCCGTGCGTTTTCTCGTGGCGGGGTCAGAGTTGTGCATTGATCCTTGCGACTTTTGACGATGCACCGTTCTTTCATTAGGTCTCGTAATCCGTTGAGACAACGCAAATTACGGCGCCCATAGGGACTTCACCTCGGTTGCTGGGACAACCTGTTGAAAAGGTGGACAACCCATCTTGGGCAACGTGGTGGCAAGGGCGCTGCGTCCCTGGAAAGGCAAGCAGCTTAGGCGGGCGGCTGTGCTGGGGCCCGGGGGTCGGGGGGCCGGGTCTAGAGTAAAATGCCGGTGAAGTCCGGTTGCGTCGCCGGAAGGTGGCGGCGGTTGACAGCGTTGTGGCCGTCGGGCGGCTCTAAGGAGGTCTCGTGGATACTCGCACTGCCGCATACTCGGATGCCGAGGCAATCATCGGATTTGACCACGTCGCCCAGTCCGAACGATCGCGCGTCAACTTCATTCACCACGCAATCGCGTCGCGCAGCTGTTTCGTCGGGCTCGTGGATGGACGTGTGGTCGGCTACGGTGTGTTGGAGTACACCTTCTTCGAGAATGGTTTTATCTCCATGCTGTACGTGCACCCCAAGTTTCGTCGTCGGGGCGTCGGCTGCGCCTTGATGCGGCACATGGAGCAGGCGTGCAAGACCGAGAAGCTGTTCACATCAACGAACCGGCCCAACACTCGAATGCAGGCGCTGCTGAAGAAGCTTAAATACCGGTCGAGCGGAACCATAAAGAATCTCCACGAGACCGACCCCGAGTTGGTTTACTTTAAGCGCCTCCAACGCCAGGCAACCTAAATGCCCTACCGCAAATCTGACCGGGCTGCGTGATCCAACCCGAGTTTAGCCCCGGCGCCCACTCCGGGGCCCTCCGCGTGGACGCGGCGGCTAAACCAGCAACCGTTCATGCAGCCCCCGTCACGATCGCGAAAAACCATTTGGGAGCCAACGGGTCACTTTGACAGGGGCCTGTGGCCCGTCCCGGCGGTGGGGCGGAGGCGTCGTCCGGTTGAACGGGCCGGTGGGTTTGTGTCGGTTGTGCGGGCCGGCTCAGAGCAGCGGGCAAACAATTGCGGTGGCGCCCCGGCGTGTGCTTATGCATCGGCGGCGGGGCGTCGATACCTCAATGCATCGACAGCGACTCGGTCCGCGCTGCGCGATGGTTGTGCATCATCGGGCCTTGGTAAGCGAGGGTTGCATGGATCTTGACACAATTCTGAAGACCGCGCTGAAGCTTGGGGCATCGGACGTGCACCTGGTGTCAGGGCATCAGCCGACGGCCCGGATCCATACGGTGATGACCCCGCTGGACTACCCCGTGCTCACGCCGGCGGGCGTGAAGCGGATGGTGGAGCAGATAACCAACCCGGATCAGGCCAAGCACTTCGAGAAGATCAAGGACGTCGATTTTTCGTACCACCTCCCCGGGCTTGGCCGGTTCCGTGTCAACGCCCACATGCAGCGTCAGACAGTGGGCATCTCGCTGCGAACGATCAAGGAAGAGATCCCGGCGCTGAAGGACTTGAACCTGCCGGAGGTGATCAATCGGCTGACGTACCTGCCGCGGGGGTTGATCCTGGTCACCGGCGACACGGGTTCGGGCAAATCCACGACGCTGGCGGCGATGATCCGCGTGCTCAACGAACGGTACTCCAAGCACATCATCACGCTGGAGGACCCGATCGAATACGCGTTCCAATCGAACAAGTGTCTGATCGAGCAGCGTGAGCTGGGCGACGACGTGCCCAGCTTCGCCAGCGGTTTGCGGCACGTGCTGCGTCAGGACCCGGACATCATCCTGGTCGGTGAGATGCGTGACCTGGAGACGACGGCGGCGGCGATCACCGCTGCCGAGACCGGTCACCTCGTGTTCAGCACGCTGCACACGGTGAACGCGTCGCAGACGGTGGAACGGATCATCGACATGTACCCGGCGGACCAGCAGAACCAGATCCGCGCGATGCTGGCCAACACGCTTCAGGCGGTGATCAGCCAGACGCTGCTGAAGCGAACGGACACGAAGGGGATGGTGCCGGCGGTAGAGGTGATGCTGTGCACACCGGCGGTGCGGAACCTGATCCGCGAAAACCGGGTGTTTGAGATCCCCAACGTCATCGAGACCAACCGGGCGCTGGGCATGAACACGCTGGATAATGCGATCGCGGAGCTTTACTTCAACGGGATGATCAGCCGGGAAAGCGCCATTGCGCAGGCGGCGTATCCGGAGAAGCTGGAGCGGTCGCTGGTGGCGTAACCGAGCCATTAGTTGCCGGCCAACAGCCGCCAGCAGTGACAAACGAGTATGTAATCAGCGGCCGGCGGCGAACGGCTGGCGGCTGAATGATCCAGGGCTGGTCCACGAGGCGAAGGATCGGCCGCAGATGAGTGAGTCAGATCACCATGCCGCAGTACCGCTACCAGATGCGAACGCCCGGCGGCAAGACCTCGATCGGGATGGTGACGGCGGAGAACGCGCTGGCCGCCGCCCAGGCCCTGCGTGCCCAGGGCAATCAGGTGCTTCAACTGACGCCGATCGGCATCAGCGCCAAGACGCTGGGCGCCAAGCTCAAGGCGCTGAACTACGCCAGCGGCCCGTCGCAGCGCGACGTGTTGAACTTCACGACGCAGTTGGCGGTGATGGTCCGGGCGGGGATCTCGCTGCGGGCAGCGCTGGAGGGGATTGCCGACCAGATCGAAAACCCCACGTTTAAGCAGATCCTGCAGTCGATCAAGCAGGACGTGGAGTCGGGCAAGCCGTTCTCCGAAGCGCTGAGCAAGCACCCCAAGCAGTTCGGGCCGCTGTACGTGAACATGGTGCGTGCGTCGGAGATGTCCGGCTCGTTCAGCCACATGCTGGAGCGGATCGCCACCTATCTGGGGCAGCAGATCGAGACGCGAGCGATGGTGCTGGGGGCGATGATCTACCCGTGTGTGATCGGTGGATTGGCGGTGGCGGTGACGATCTTCCTGCTCACGTTCGTGCTGCCGAAGTTCGCGGCGGTGTTCGAGGGCAAAGAATCGGCGATGCCCTGGCCAACGATCTTCCTGATGAACCTGTCGGCGTTCATGGTGAACTGGTGGTGGGCGGTGTTGCTGGGCATGCTGGGGACCGTCCTCGGGGCGTTCCTGTTCGTGCGGACCGAGCCGGGTGGCTGGTGGTTCGACACGGCCAAGTTGCGGGTCCCGATCTTCAAGCGGATGTTCCGGGCGCTGTACATCTCACGATCGCTGCACACGATGGGCGAGCTGGTCAACGCAGGCGTGCCGATGCTGGATACGCTGGCGATCACGGGCGACATCAGCGGTAACCGGCGGTACAAGAGGCTGTGGCGGCAGGTGTATTCGTCGGTGAAGCAGGGCAAGAAGATCGTCCACCCGCTTCAGAAGTCCACGCTGATGCCCCGGCCGGTCGTGCAGATGATCGGGGCCGGCGAAGAGTCGGGCAAACTCGGCGAGGTGCTTGACGAGGTGTCGCGGTTCTACTCCAAGCAGCTCCGCGAGGTGATCAAAACGGTCGTGTCGATGGTCGAGCCGATCATGATCATGGCCATGGGCGGCGTCGTCGGGTTCATCGCGATGGCGATCATCCTGCCGATCTTCAAGCTGTCCACGCTGGTGAAGTAGGGTTCAGGATTCAGAGTGAGCCGGGCCGGCCCTGTCCCCGGCCAACTTCCGATAACCCGTTTGCTTTGCGGCAATTTGTATGGTTTGTTTGTCAAGAACCTGTGAGAAACCACATGCTCGACATTCTGCGCCAACGCCGTCGCCGCCGACCCATCCGATCGGCCATCGGCCATCGGCCGTCGGCCGTCGGCCGTCGACAGCAGGCGGGCTTCACCCTCATCGAAGCCGCCCTCACCACCGTGATTATCGGCACGGGCGTGCTGGCGATCGTCGCGGCGCAGCAGGCGTATCACAAGAAAAACGACTGGGCGCAGCGGACCGGCACGGCGGTGCTGCTGGCCAACGAGCTGCGTGAGCTGACGCTGACGCTGCCGATGCACGACCCGTTGACGGGCGACGCCACCCTGGGGCCGGAGGCCAGCGAAAACGGGATCGCCGACTTCGACGACCTGGATGATTTCGCCGGCACGGTGTCTTCCGGCGTGGGCACGGGCACCACGTTCGACCCGCCGGTCAACGCGCTGCGTCAGCAGATCCCGAACATAGTCGGCTGGAGCCAGGTGATACAGGTGGTAAACGTACTGCCGGACAACATCAGCACCACGATCACGCAGCCGCTGGGCACGACCGACCTGATGCGGGTCACGGTGACCGTGCGTTACCAGTCGCCGCAGG
>JAZGCX010000299.1:0-14402 GCA_036477175.1 Phycisphaeraceae bacterium | reverse complement strand
GACGCCCGTTCGGAAGTTTCCGATAGTTTGCGTGAAGTGTCGGAATATCCGCAGGACGTGGATGAGCCGGTGATCGCCACGTCTGAAGGCGCCGTGGAAAGCCCGATTGCCTGGCTGATTTTTACCTGTGACGATCCTGACTTTGATGTCCAGTCCCTGGGCGACCCGGCCGAGGACCGGATCAAGCCGGTCCTGGAGCGGGTCGAGGGGGTCAGCGAGGTGCGGGTTTACGGCGGGCGTGAGCGGCAGGTGCACATCGAATTCGATCCCGCCCGTCTTGCCCATCGCGGCATCACGTTCAACCAGCTCCGCCGCAACCTCCAGTTACAGAACGTGAACATCTCGGCCGGTGACCTGGCGGAAGGCCAGTATGACGTGCGGGTCCGCACCGTCGGGCAGTATGAGGACCTGGACCAGGTCCGCCAAACGATTGTTGCCTATACGGCCGGCGGGCCGGTGCGGATTCAGGACCTGGCCGAGGTCAGGCAGACGTTCGCAAAGCGGCGGGTATTCGTCCGTTCCAAGGGTGACGTTGCTCTGGCACTGCCGGTGTATCACGAAACCGGCGCGAACGTGATCCGGGTGATGCAGGGCCTGCGGGAGCGGATCGAAGCCATTAACCGGAACGTGCTGCCCGTCATCGCCGAGCGGGTCCGCATCGAACAGGGGCTCGACGAAGCGCCCAACCTTACGCTCAGGCAGGTCTACGACGAGACGGTTTACATCTACGACGCGCTGGGGCTGGTCCGTAACAATCTGTTCATTGGCGGCTCGCTGGCGATCGCGGCACTGCTGCTGTTCCTGCGGATCGTGCGGCCGACGTTGATCGTGGCGCTGGCGATTCCCATTTCGGTCGTCGGCACCTTCGTGGCATTGACCGCAGCGGGGCGGAGCCTCAACGTGATCAGCCTGGCGGGGCTGGCGTTTGCGGTCGGCATGGTGGTGGACAACGCGATCGTCGTGCTCGAGAACATCGACCGTCACCTGGGCATGGGCAAGAAACCGGTTCAGGCGGCCTACGACGCGACCAAAGAGGTCTGGGGCGCGATCCTCGCCTCGACGCTCACCACGTTGGCGGTGTTTTTCCCGGTCATCTTCATGCAGGAAGAGGCCGGTCAACTGTTCCGCGACATCGCGCTGGCGATCATGGCCGCCGTGACGCTGTCGCTGATCGTGGCGGTGACCGTGATCCCCAGCGCGTCGGCGCGGTGGCTGCGGGTTCGCGTCGAGCCCAAAGGCCTTGTGCGAAAGTTCAGACATCTGTGGGGTCTGACCGGCGCGGCCGACCGTGTCTCATCGGCCTATGCGGGTTGGATCTACCGGCTGACGGAGCGGTCAGGTTTCGGCGTCGCCGTGCGCGTCGGCGTGGTGGCGGCGTTTACCCTGGTGTCGTTGATTGGCGCGTATCTACTCATGCCGCCGATGGACTACCTGCCCCGCGGCAATCAGAACATTGTCTTTGGCGGTTTGATCACGCCGCCGGGTTACAACATCGAGCAGGACCGGTTCATTGCCGAGCGGATCGAGGCTCAGCTTCAACCGTATTGGCAAGCGAAGTCCTATGACGATCTGGCCGGTCTGCCGCCGGTGATCCATCCGTTTACTGGGGAGTCGATCGATAACATCCCGCCGATCGAGAATTATTTCTTCGTTTCGTATTTCGGCGGCTTGTTCGGGGGCGCCACAAGCCAGGACAAGCAGAACGTCAGGCCGTTGGGCGGGCTGCTGACCTCGGTGTGGAACAGCATCCCGGGGTGCGTGGGGTTCGCCGAGCAGCGGTCGCTGTTCGGGCGGGGCATGGGCGGCACCCGGTCGATCGAAGTGGAGGTGGTCGGGACGGACCTGGGGCGCGTTGGCGCGTCGGCCGTGGCGCTGCAGGATCGGCTGCGTGCCCGATACACGCACCCCAAGGTGCAACCGAGCCCAAGTAACTTTGACCTGGCCGGGCCGGAACTGCGGATTGAAATTGATCGGGTCAAAGCGGCCGACCTCGGCATCGACGTGGCGGCGCTGGGGTTGGGCGTCGAGGCCCTGGTGGACGGCATGACCATTGGCGAGTTCTACTTCCACGGCGAGGCGATCGACATCCTGGTGGTGCGTGGGGCCGACCAGAAACTTGCCCCGGAGGACCTGGCCACCATGCCGCTGGCGTACGTCACGCGTGACGGCGGCCGCGGGACGGTGCCGCTGTCGTCCGTGGCCCGGATGTATCGCACGCTCGCGCCGCAACAGATCAGGCGCGTGGAGGAACTGCGCGCCGTGACGCTGACGGTGACCCCGCCTGATGAAGTCCCGATCGAACAAGCCTCTTTTGACATTGAACAGATCGTGACGGGTCTGAGAAACGAGGACAAGATCGCCCGCGACGTTGAAGTGAACCTGGCCGGCAGCGCCTCCAAGCTCAGCCAGGTCCGCGAGGCGCTTCTGGGTGAATGGCATGGGTGGAACCTGCAGAGCCTCGAGAGCCTTCTGCGCAGCCGCATGTTTCTGGCGTTGCTGGTGACGTACCTGTTGATGGCGGCGTTGTTCGAGAGCTTCCTTTACCCGCTGGTGATTATGTTCAGCGTGCCGCTGGCGACGGTCGGCGGGTTTGCGGGCCTGCGGCTCGTGCACACCCTGGTGCCGACGCAGCAACTGGACGTGCTGACCATGCTGGGGTTTGTGATCCTGATCGGCGTGGTGGTGAACAACGCGATCCTGATCGTGCACCAGGCGCTCAACTTCATGCGTGGCCTGGGCGACGTGGAAACCGGGGTCCTTTCGGCGCGGGAGGCGATCCGCGAGTCGGTGCGGACGCGGCTGCGTCCGGTGTTGATGACGACGCTGACGAGCGTGGTGGGGATGCTGCCGCTGGTGCTGATGCCGGGCTCGGGCAGCGAGTTGTACCGCGGGCTGGGCAGCGTGGTGATTGGCGGGCTGGTGGTCGCGACGCTGTTTACGCTGATCGTCGTGCCGCTGGTGTTTAGCCTGGTGATCGATATGCGGGACGCGGTGGTTGGCGGGTCGGCGGGGGCGGCTGGCGAAGCTGCGGCGGCGACGGCCTGAGCGTGCGCGGTGGTTAGTCAGCGGGTCCGAGAAGTCGTGCCGGTTTTGCGGTTTACCATCTTGCCCAGATGCGCCAGAGCGTCATCTTGCTGCGCGGATTTTGAATCCGCTGCGGCCGGTGTGCCGATAGGTAGTGAGGCGGCCGCGATCGATACATTGGCGCCGGCGCCCGGTATCGCGGCAAGAAGTGCTTTCCACGGCATTTGACTTACCCGATAGCCGTTGAATAAGCTCACAAGACCCACGACCCGGATTTTTCACCATGCCCACTGAAAATGCTTCCGCAACCGTCGCCCGTGAGCCGCAACCCGGCAAGAAGTATTTCACCATTGCCGAGGCGAACCGGGCGCTGCCGTACATCACCAAAGTCGTTGCCGACATCACCGCGTGCTACGGGGAGGTGGTGGAGCTGCGTCGGCGGATCGAGGCGCCCGGGCCGGAGGATCAGGTGGAGACCCTCGAGGCCGACTACGAACGGGCGATGGATCAGCTCAGCAAGCTGGTGGACGAGCTGCACCACGTCGGTGTTGAGCTGAAGGACTTCGAGAAAGGTCTGGTGGACTTCCCGGCGATCCACGAAGGCCGCGAGGTCTTTCTCTGTTGGCACTGCGGCGAGGCGATGATTCAGGCGTGGCACGAGATCGACGCCGGCTACGCCAGCCGCCAGGACGTGGCTCTGCTCACCGACGGCTGAACGGCCCGAACCCGACAGCGTCATCAAACGAATTTTGCCCACGGTCCGCACCGTGGGTTTTTTGTGCGCCGCGGGCGGTCAGGTACAACGCAAGTCCCCCGATCAGGACCGCCGTGGCTGCTAAACCGCAAGCGGCTTTCACTTCGCACCTTCGTGCCTGTGTGCCGTGAAATCTGAATCGTTGTTAGGTCTGCCGCAGGGCGGTGGAGCCGCGCAGGCCAAGGCGCTGGTAGATCTGCCGCGTCGCATCGGAGCGGTTGAGGGTGTAGAAGTGTAGGCCGCGCACCTGGTGGTCGAGCAGGCCGCGGCATTGTTCGGTGGCCCATTCGATGCCGACGCGCTTGACCGCCTCGTCGTCATCGCCGCACCGCTGGACCGCCCGCAGCAGCGGGGCGGGATACCGGGCGCCGGCGGCGAGTTCGGCCATCCGCTGCATCCCCTTGACCGAGGTGATCGGCATGAGGCCCGCGATGATGGGCACGTTGTTGCCGGCCAGTTCACAGCGTTCGCGGAAGTCATCGAAATCACGGTTGTCGAAAAACAGTTGCGTGCAGATGTAGTCGGCGCCGGCGTCGACCTTCGCCTTGAGATAGTCCATTTCGAGCAGGCGGTTGGGCGTATCGGGATGACCTTCGGGGAAGCCGGCCACGCCGATGCCGAACCCGCGCTTGTCGGGGTGGTGCCCGCAGTGATTGAACTTGACGATGTAGCGGACCAGGTCGGCGGCGTAGCGGAACGTGTCCTTTGAGCGGTCCCAGTTGGACTTGTCGCGTGGCGGGTCGCCGCTGAGGGCGAGGATATTGCTCACCCCGGCCCGCGCGTACGCCTCGATGATCTGGCGGATTTCCTGTTCCTGGTGGCAGACGGTCGTCAGGTGCGGGATGGGGTCGAGGCTGGTCTCGCGATGAATCCGCATGACCAGGTCGTGCGTGAGCCGGCGCGTTGAGCCGCCGGCACCGTAAGTGATGTCAACGAACGAGGGCTTGAGCGGCTCGAGGTCGGCAATGGTGCGGTAGAGCGTCTCGGCCGCCTCGGGCGTCTTGGGCGGGAAGAACTCAAACGAGCAGGTCGTCTGGTATTGTGCAAAGATATCGTGGATGTGCATAAGACTTATTCTAGCGGATTGCCGATTCTGAATTGAAAACCGACAATTCGCAATGAGCAGTCGGGAGTTGGTGCATGGTGGTGGATCTGATTATCCCGGTCCTCAATGAAGAGCCGAACATGGCGGCACTGCTCATGGCGCTGCCGCGTGAGCACGTGCGGCGTGTCGTGGTGGTGGACAACGGTTCGACGGATCGCACCGCCGAACTGGCCCGCCGGGGCGCCCCCGGACTCGACGTGGTGGTCGTGTCGGAAGATCAGCGTGGCTACGGCGCAGCGTGTCTGGCGGGGCTGGGATGGATCAGGCAGCAGGGCGATCCGCCGGACGCGGTGGCGTTCCTGGATGCGGACCTGTCGGACGACCCGGGCCAGTTGCCTCGGCTGGCCGAGCCGATCGCCAGGGGCGAGGCGGACCTGGTGATCGGGTCGCGTCCGCGGCTGGCTGAGCCGGGAGCCCTTGAGTCGCACCAGCGGTTTGGCAACGCGCTGGCGTGCTGGCTGATCCGGCTGGTCACGGGTCGGCGCTACGGCGATCTGGGGCCGATGCGGGTGATCGGCTGGTCGAGCCTGGTGTCGCTGGGCATGGCGGACCGATCGTGGGGCTGGACGGTCGAGATGCAGTTCAAGGCGGCTTGCCAGGGGCTGCGAACGCTGGAGCTCGACGTGCCCTACCGGCGGCGGCGGGCCGGCCGAAGCAAGATCTCCGGGTCGCTGGTCGGCACCGTCCGGGCCGGGTGCAAGATCGTCGGCACGATCGGGTACCTGGCATGGCAGCGGGGTGGGACCAGGCAGCGGCGGCAGGAGCAGGGCGGTTGACTTGAGACCGTGTCTCAATAACATGACGGTGATCTGAGCAAACCCGCCCGTGAGAAAGAATCATGCTTACACGACCCGCCGCACTGGGCTCAGTGGTTCTGGCGATCTTCGCCGCTTTGATCCTCGCCGCTCCTGAACAGGAACCGGCCGATGACCCGGCCGAGCTGGTCTTTGTCTTCCAGAAGCAGAAAGACCCGGCGCAGATCAAGGACCATGCCGACAAGGTCGCGGCCTATCTGAGCCGGGAATTGGGCATGCCGGTCAAGACGTACGTGCCGACCGCGTACTCCGCATCGGTGCAGGCGCTGGTCACCCAAAAGGCCGATGTCGCCTACGTCAGCTCGATCCCGTTCCTGCTGGCCCGGCGTGACGCAGGCGCCCAACTGCTGTTGGCGGAGGTGCGCACCGACACGCAGGGCAATCTGCGCACGGACTACGACTCGGTCTTCGTCGTCCGGGCCGACAGCCCGTTGCAATCGATGGCCGACCTGATCAAAAACGCCGCCGACCTGCGGATGGTCTTCACCAGCACGACCAGCACATCGGGTTACGTGATGGCGTATCGGCGCCTCGTTAACGAAGGGCTGCTCGAGCCTGGCCAGGACCCCAGGCAGGTGTTCGGGTCGGTCCATTTCGGCGGCAGCTACACGCAGGCGTTGCACCAGGTGCTTGACGGCCGCGGCGACGTGTGTGCCGTCAGTTACTACACCGTTGAGGGGCCTGGGGCCGATGTATATCTTTCCGCCGAGCAGCGTGAGCAGTTGCGTGTGCTGGCTCGCACGCCCGGCGTGCCGACGCACCTGATCTGTGTTCGTGGCGGATTGAGCGACGCCTTCAAGCAGCGTATCAAGGCGGCTCTGCTCAAACTCAGTGAAGATGAGCCCGAACTGCTGGCCGATGTGTACGGCGCCAAACAGTTCGCCGAGGTGGACGAAGACGAGCACGTGGCCGCGGCCGTCGAGGCGCTGCAGTACCTCCAGGTGCCGATCGAGGAGCTGACCAAATAGCACCAGCTTGATGCGTTCGGTGAAATCCGCATGACCACCGCCACCCCGCCAGCCCCGACGATTGCCCCGCGCCAAGCGCCGCCTGTGCCGCCGATGCCGCCGGTTGACATCGAGCCGGCCATCACCGTGACGGACCTGTGCCTGACGTACAAGGGCGGCATCCAGGCGCTATCCGGCGTCACGCTCCAGATCCCTGCCGGCCTGCACGTGGCGGTCCTCGGTAACTCCGGCAGCGGCAAGACCACGCTTGTGGGTTGCCTTTCCGGTCGGCTGGCGCCCTCGCAGGGCCGGGTGAACCGGCAGCGGTCGGTCGCCACGATTCACCAGGACCTTCGTCTGGTCAAACAGCGCACCGCGCTTCAAAACGTGCTGCACGGGTCGATGGGCCGGTTGCCTCTGTGGCGGACGTTGGTGCGGTTCCCGGCCCGTCAGCGGCGCAAGGCGATCGGGTTGCTCAAACGGGTGGGCCTGGGTCACCGGCTGCACGCGAAGGTCAGTCAGCTCAGCGGGGGCGAGCAGCAACGCGTGGCCATCGCCCGGGCGCTGATGCAGGACCCGGCGATCCTCCTGGCCGACGAACCGGTCGCATCGCTGGATAAGAACAATGCACAGGCCATCATGCAGTTGCTGCGCGAGCTTGGCCGTGAGCGCGAGCTGACGCTCGTGAGTGTGCTGCACGACTGTTCGCTGGCCGAGAACTATGCGGATCGGATTGTGGGGCTCGACGCCGGTCGCATCGTGTACGACAGCGCGGTGAATCAGACGCTTCCGTTTCAGGTGTGTGATGCGTGCGAGGTGATCCGAACCAGCGCGAGCGGGACCGACGCGACGTGCCAGCCGGCCCAGCCTGATTTGCCGCCGTGGTTCAAGGCGTCGAGGTTTGCCGCCATCGCGATCGTGGCGATGCTGGTGTATGCCTGGGCGTCGGCCGGCCTGGACATCGGGACTCGCCAGCTCAATGGCGTTGGCGCAGGGCTCATGCGGTTCCTGCGCGACTTGCGGCCGACCTCCTGGGCGCAGGTGCAAGGGATTCCGTGGGGCACGCTGGCCTGGTCGCTGATCGAGACGATTCAGATGTCGCTGATCGGCACGACGCTGGGGGTGTTGCTGTCGTGGCCGCTGGCGGCGGTGGCGGCCAAGAACGTCGGGCCGCGCGGCCTGCGGCATGTGATGCGGTTCATCCTCAATGGGGTCCGCACGGTGCCGTCGCTGATCTGGGCATTGCTGTTCGTGGCGGCGGTAGGGTTCGGCCCGCTGGCCGGGGTGCTGGCACTGGTGGCGTACTCGGTCGGCTATCTGACCAAGTTCTTCTACGAGGCGTTCGAGTCGGTGGACCGGGGCCCGCCCAGCGCCTTGGGCGAGATCGGCGCCAGCGGCTTGCAGCAGTTCCTGCACGCGGTGTGGCCGGCCGCCCGACCCGCCGTGCTCAGCTCCTGCCTGTTCATGCTCGAATACAACGTCCGGGCCGCTAGTGTCCTGGGCATCGTGGGAGCCGGCGGCATCGGGTACTACATCATGCAGTTCCTCGATTGGCGCAATTTCCCCGCCGCGATGGCCTGCCTGGTCATGCTCCTGGCGGTGGTTGTCGTCCTGGACGCCGTGTCCACGCGTGTCCGGGCGCGGCTGGTCCAGGAGTGACACCGATTACAGTTGAAACATGCGAGTTCGAAACTTGAGCGCCAGGGGGGTAAGGCGGTGCCAGCACCGCATTGACATGCGGTGCTCGAATCAGATCACGCATTGTTTTCAACCGGGGGAATGCCAGTTTTACGCGTCCGTGTTGGCGGCGTCGAAGCGGTTGATCTGATCAATCATCAGCCGCAGGCGGGCGTAGGCGCGCTTGCTGAAGTGGAAGATAATCCGGGGCAGGTCCAGATAATCGGTTTCGCCCTCGAGCGGGCCGCCCTGCCGGATCCGGCCGGTCTTGACCAGGTCGGCGAAATCGGTGTTGAGCGCGTCGAGTTGCGCGTCGGTCAGCGGGCGTTGCAGCCGCAGCACCAGGTCATCGAGGACGTACCGTTGTGAGTGGTAGTTGCGGTAGAAGTCGAGGACGTATTTGACGGCCTCGTCGGTGTCGTCGGTCACGAGGTAGAGGTTCAGGTCATCCGGGCTGATCATGCCCTTGGCCAGCAGATGATTCTTGACGTACTGGTCCCACTGCTTCCAGTAATCGTCGCCGGGTGCGTCAACCATGACGAGGGGAATCATCACGGTTTTGCCCGTCTGCACGAGGGTGAGGACTTCGAACCCTTCGTCGTGTGTGCCAAACCCACCGGGGAACAGGGCAACCGCATCCGCCTGCGACACGAACATGAGCTTGCGGGTGAAGAAGTAGCGGAACATGATCAACTTCTCGTCGCCGACGATGAACTCGTTGGTGCTGGTTTCGAACGGCAGCCGGATGGCGACGCCGAAGGAGGCATCGCGTCCGGCGCCGCCGTGGCCGGCACGCATGATCCCGTCGCCGGCGCCGGTGATGACCATCCACTTGGCGCGGGCGATGGCGCGGCAAAAGGCCTCGGCGGCTTGATAGTGCGGGTGATCTTCCGGCGTGCGCGCCGAGCCGAACACC
Source organism: Phycisphaeraceae bacterium (assembly GCA_036477175.1). Classification (GTDB taxonomy): domain Bacteria; phylum Planctomycetota; class Phycisphaerae; order Phycisphaerales; family Phycisphaeraceae; genus JAZGCX01. The sequence continues at coordinate 5,164 of JAZGCX010000299.1, read as the reverse complement.
GAGACCTTCCGCACGTCGCGGTACGGCCGGAACACCTTCATCGCGTACCGCAACTCCTTGAGGCTGCGGCCGATCAATTTCAGTTCGCCGTTGTCCGAGTCGTCGCGGACCAGTTTCAGGCAGGTGTGCATCATCTCGCGGATGAGTTTGCCCGAAAGCACCTCCGGGTCGCCGCCGGCGTTGCGGATCAGGGTGTCCAGCGCTTCGATCGGCGCGGTGTCGAGTCGGCTGTTGCTGCGTGTCGTTGTCATCGTTGGTTTGCCTCAAATCAGCAGGCGGTTATCCCCAATATCATAGCAGTTGGATTGGTTCTGTGTGCGTGGAAGTGGCCGGCAAAACAAACCCACGGCCGCCAAGCCGTGGGCCATGGTTCGTGTATCAATGGTACGGTCAACGCGGGCGGGCTTTGGGGTTTGCCGCGTGGGCAAACTTATTCCTTCACTTCGTACTCGGCGTCGATGACGTCGTCGCCTTTGCTGCCCGCCGTGCTGCCGGCGGCCTGGTCGCCGTCGCCGCCCGGTGCCCCGGCCGTGGCGCCCATCTTTTCGTAAATGGACTTGCCCAGTTCCTGCGTGACGGCGTTCAACTCATCGAGTGCACGCCGGATCGCTTCGGCGTCGTCGTCCTTGACCTTCGACTCGACGTTGCTGATGGCCGACTCGATCTTGCCGCGGAGTTCGGACGAGACCTTGTCGCCGTGCTCCTCGAGCTGCTTGCGGATCTGATAGGCGGTGTTCTCGGCCAGGTTGCGGGTATCGATCAGGTCTCGCTTCCTGCGGTCGTCGGCGGTGTGGGACTCGGCGTCCGCCTTCATCTTTTCGATTTCCTCCTTCGACAGGCCGGACGACCCTTTGATCTCGATGTTCTGGCTCTTGCCGGTGGCCTTTTCGGTGGCGGAGACGTTGAGGATGCCGTTGGCGTCGATGTTGAACTCGACCTCGATCTGGGGCATGCCGCGGGGCGCCGGCGGGATGCCGGTGAGGCCGAACCGGTCAAGCGTCCGGTTGTTCTTGGCAAACTCGCGCTCGCCCTGGAGCACGTGGATGGTCACCTCGGTCTGGTTGTCGGCAGCGGTTGAGAAGACTTCTTTCTTCGACGTCGGGATGGTCGTGTTGCGTTCGATCAGCCGGGTCATCACGCCACCGAGCGTCTCGATGCCCAGTGAAAGCGGGGTGACATCCAGCAGCAGCACGTCCTTGACGTCCCCTTCAAGCACGCCGCCCTGGATCGCCGCGCCGACGGCGACGACCTCATCAGGGTTGATGCTCCTGTTCGGATCCTTGCCGAAGACGTCCTTGACCAACTGCTGGACCTTGGGCATCCGCGTCGAGCCGCCCACGAGCACCACCTCGTCGATGTCGCCGGGCGACAGGTTGCTATCTTTGAGCGCCTTGGTCACCGGGCCGCGCAGGCGATCGAACAGGTCCGCACAGATCTGCTCGAACTTGGCGCGGGTGATGGCGATCTGCAGGTGTTTGGGGCCTTCGTGTGTGGCGGTGATGAAAGGCAGGTTGACGGTGGTTTCCTGGGCCGTGGACAGCTCGCACTTGGCCTTTTCGGCCGCTTCCTTGAGACGATGAAGCGCCATCGCGTCGCTGCGCAGGTCGATGCCTTCGGTCTTCTTGAACTCGTCGGCGAGGTAGTCGATCAATCGCTGGTCCCAGTCGTCGCCGCCCAGGTGCGTGTCGCCGTTGGTGGACAGCACTTCACACACGCCTTCTCCGATATCGAGGATGGAGATGTCGAACGTGCCGCCGCCCAGGTCAAACACAGCGATTTTTTCGTTGGCCTTCTTGTCCAGACCGTATGCCAGCGACGCGGCGGTCGGCTCGTTGATGATCCGTTCGACCTTGAGCCCGGCGACTTCACCGGCTTCCTTGGTCGCCTGCCGCTGTGCATCGTTGAAGTAAGCCGGCACGGTGATCACCGCCCGCTCCACCTTTTCGCCGAGGTAGTCTTCGGCGGTCTTCTTCAAGTCCTGAAGCACCATGGCGGAGATTTCCTGAGGGGTGTAGTCCTTGCTGCGGACGCGGACCTTGACCAGCTCGTCCTCGCCGCCGACCACTTCGTATGGCACGATCTTTTCTTCCTCATGGACCTCGTTGTGTCGGCGGCCCATGAATCGCTTGATGGAGAAGACGGTGTTCTTGGGGTTGGTGATCTGCTGGTGCTTGGCCGGCTGGCCGACCAGCCGCTCGTCCTTGTCGGTGAACGCGACGATCGACGGCGTGATGCGGTTGCCGGAGCTGTTGATCAGCACCTTGGGCTGGCCGGCCTCCATGACCGCGACGACGGAGTTGGTCGTCCCCAGATCGATCCCGATGAGCTTGGACATGGTCAATCCCTCAGGGTCTTTGCATGGTAGTCAGAATCCAGGCTGACGGTGCGGGTCGGCGAGCGTACACCGCGCCTCTGGTCTTATCGGTTTGCAAAGCCAGTGCCATCCAGCGTGGTTGGGAGGGCCGATTTTTCGGCGGCTGGACTGGTCGGGCAGTGCCTGGAACCTGCCAGTGGGCGGCTGGTGGGGTCTTGGGCTGCCAATATGGCAATAGTCGGCAGGCCCAGCGGTTATGGCCGTGGAGGACCGGCCGGCGAGCCGGGCCGGGCGGTCGGCGAACGCTTGGGCCGGTGCCGCTGGCGGGGGGCCAGAAAACCCTGTCTTTTCCACAATATTCTGCACCCCCTTGCCAAGACCGCCGTTTTTTCCGGTATATTCTCTGCGGTCACGAACAGGTACCCATTTGGATTTACCCAAGGAGAGCATCACCATGGCAAAAAGCGCCGCGAAAAAGCCCCCGACCAAGAGTGAGATTTACAGTTCGATCTCCGACAGGACCGACCTGACGCGGAGGCAGGTCGCTTCCGTCTTCGACGAACTGCAGACTGTGATCAAGAAGAGCATATCGCGCTCGCCGGGCATGTTCACCATGCCGGGCCTGTGCAAGATGACCGTCAAGAGGAAGCCGGCGACCAAAGCCCGCAAGGGTGTCAACCCCTTTACCGGCGAACAGATCATGATCAAGGCCAAGCCCGCGCGCAAGATCGTGCGGATCCGGCCGCTCAAGAAACTGAAAGAAATGGTGTAAGGAAGCGACCGTCCGGTTCGGGGCATATTGCCCCAAGAACCGTTGGGTCGTTCATCAGTCCGATCCGTGACGTGACAAACACAGAACCCCTGGGTCTATCCGACGCCGGGGGTTCTTGTTTTTTCGGCCTCGTGCGTGGTGCGTCGTTTCAAGTGAGCCGCGGCTGTTGCGCGGTGCGGTGCCACGTTGAAGCGAATCATGAACATTTGGGCGTCACTTCGCGCATCGGTTCAAACCTGCGCCAGCACCACGCAAACACGAGCGTCATCATCAACGCGAAAACCGCGGCCGTTTCGATCTGGACCCCGTCGATCAAAATGTGTAGCGCCCCCGGCGCGAGAAGGAACAAGCCCGCGAACGCCATCACCGGCAGCACCGCCGACCACCCCGGGGTCAATGCGTTGATCGCACCGAGTGACATCATCGGGGGCAGCAACAGCGCCACAGCAAGACCCCAGTGCCAGCCCGCCAGGAGTCCGACGATGACCGACGCGAGTATCCACCCGCGCACGAGACGGCCAAACCGTCTGAGCATCAGCATGGCCCGACCGCTAAGTCGGTCCGCCGCGCGGTGCACCATCCACCGTTGCAAGACCGCAATGATGATCGCCAGGATCGCGGCGTGACAGGCCGGGCCGTCGGCGCTCATCCACGGCTCGGCCGCGCCCAGCATTGACACGACGCCGACCGCTGAAGGCACAAACGCGGCGATAACGATGACGCTTGTCAGCAGGTCACCGGTCACTCGCAGGCGGACCAGTGCCAGGCCGCCCTGCCAGAGGATCGGCCACCCCGCGGCGATGCACGCCCAGCCGACCAACAGCAACTCGAACAGCCACGGGTAGAACATCCCACGGGGTTCGGTCGGGTGGCCGGCAAGGAGGGGCCCGAGGTAGTGCAACGCCAGCGCCGGCAGGCCGAACACCAGCGCGGTGGCAAATCGCGATTTGTATTCGTGCACCAGTTTGTCGCGCAGGGTGGCAAGGTCGTTGTCGGCGACGAACGTGTTGCCCACCCGGTCGCGCAGTTCCAGGCCGAACGCCCGGGCGATGCCGGCGGCGCGGTCCATGTCCGTTTCATTCAGCGCGTCAGAGTCTGACTTAGGTGCGAGCCAGGCGCACTGACCGGCCACGTCCACGGCGTTGTGGAAGGCGGCTGACGCCCAGCGAGCGGATAACGCCCGACCCACGAGCGGGTCCTGTAGCCCGTCCAGGATCACATGCGTGCGGATCATCGACCCGATCGTAGGCTACACAACCGTGCGCGATGATGCGCTGTTTTCGCCATCGCGAGCCGGCTCGTCCCCGAGCCCGGCCGGGGCCGAGGACGGCCCGGCTCGCTTGCCGGGGCGCCACATCGCGCACGTTTAGGGCTGCCGGCGGGCGACGCCCGTCTGACCGGCGGCTGTTCGCCGCCGGCTACCGACCGTGTTACGATTTTTGATGTGAAAGACCCCGCCTTGAGCACCACCGAAAAGACTCTGACCCAGCAGATCATCGACCGGCGCGACCGGTCGATGTGCATCAACTATCCGCGCTACCCGATCGCGATGGTGCGCGGCGAAGGCTGCCACCTCTATGACGCCCGGGGCAGGCAGTACCTGGACCTGTTCGCCGGGTTCGGCGCGGGGTTGCTCGGGCACTGCCACCGGGACCTGGTGCGGGCGGCGACCGAACAGGTCAACAAGCTGTGGCACACGGGGAACCTGTTTCACAGTGAGCCGCAGACGCTGCTGGCCGAGCGGATCGCCCGTTGCGGGTTCGGCGGCCGGTCATTTTTCTGCCACAGCGGCGCCGACGCCAACGAGGCGGCGTTCAAACTGTCGCGGCTGTACGGCAAAGCCCGGCCCGGCCCCAACGGCATGCGGTACAAAGTCGTTTCCTGTGCGACCAGCTTCCACGGTCGATCGTTCGGCACGATGGTCGCCACCGGTCAGCCCAAGGTGCGCGCGGGTTACGACCCGTTCCTGCCCGGATTCGTCAACGTCGCGTTCAACGATCTGGGCGCGATCGAGCGCGCGATCGACCCGGAGACGGTTGCCCTGATCGTCGAGCCGATCCAGGGCGAGGGCGGGGTGA
>JAZGCX010000298.1:0-3643 GCA_036477175.1 Phycisphaeraceae bacterium | reverse complement strand
GTCTGGCCTGCGGCATCGTCGCCATTGTGCTGGGCGTGCTGGGCCTGCGCGACCTGGAGCGAAACCCGACCCGGCTTGGGCATCGACTGTGTGTCACCGCAATGGGCATGGGTATGCTCGGCATCGGCCTAAGCGGTCTGGTGTGGTGGTTGCTGCATTGAGTGATTCAGTTTATTAAACCCCGAGCACCTGGCTGCTCGCATCTTGGGAGCTACTCATATGATTGGTATTCTTTTCAATCTGGACTTGGCAAAGCGATAGTTGCGCTTCTAATTTCAAACGAAACGAACGCTCACTGCCATTAATGTATCCTACTACTGCACCGATAATAGCACCCGCAACCACCATTATTAAAATCGGACCTGATTGTAAGCTAGACCAGGCGGCCCCACCTCCGAACGCGCCGAGCAGAGTTCCGACAAATACCCAAGAGAAGAGTACAGAGTTTGCTCGTCGATAGAGGCGGCGTGCAAACTTTTGAAGGATGGTGGGGTCGTACTGAATCATGGCATTCCTTTCATTTTGGTTGTGTGTGCTGGCCAATTAACCAGTTAGCATGATATCTTGCAAGAGGGTCGGCGTGACGTCAGAAAATGATGGTTGTGTGTATTGCAGGCATGTCTTTCAATTCTTCCAGCAGAAGCGAGGGCTGAGGATAAAAATGTTTTGCATGGGGTGAGATAAATGTCGATGATGCAGTGATGGGTGGCCATGCGTTGACGGTGATGGTATTGGCCGGCGGGCCGGACCGGGAACGGCCGGTGAGCCAGATGTCGGGCGCCCAGGTAGCCGCGGCGCTGCGCCAGGCGGGGCATGAGGTGCTCCAGCGCGATGTCTTGCCGCAGGACCTGTCGGCGTTGGATGAGTTTGCCCGGTGGGGCGGATCGGGCGGCGACGTGATCTTTCCCGTGTTGCACGGGGGGTGGGGCGAAGGCGGGCCGCTGCAACATATCCTCGACATGCGCGGGTTGCCGTACGTCGGCTGTTCCGGACCGGTGGCCGAGCTTTGTATGGACAAGCACCACACGAAGATGGCGCTTGAGCAGGCCGGTCTGCCCACGCCGCCGTATGAGCTGCTGGCAGTGGGCCAGCGTCGCACGATCCCGCCGCCCGTCGTGATCAAAGCCCCGTGTGAAGGCAGCAGCATCGACCTGGCGATCTGCCACGACGCCGACTCGGCGCGCAAGGCGCGCAAGCGGCTGCGTCGCCGTGGCAAGCTGCTGGTCGAGCGGTTCATTGCCGGCAAGGAGATGACGGTGGGCGTGATCGGCAAGGCCCGGCCCGTCGCCGGTTACCAGACCCTGCCGCCGATCCGGATCGTCCCGGCCGCATCGTTCTACGATTATGACGCCAAGTACCATCGCGACGACACGCGGTACCTGTTCGAACTCAACCAGATCGGTTTGTCGCAAGGCGTGCTCGACGAACTCGATCGGCTCGCACTGGAGACCCACCGGGTGCTGGGGTGTCGCCATCTGAGCCGGGTCGATTTTATCGTGGACGAGCAGGATCAGCCGTGGATCCTGGAGGTGAACACGATGCCCGGCTTCACGGCGCATTCGCTGTTGCCGATGCCCGGCGCCCACGCGGGCCTGCCGCTGCCGGCACTGGTGGATCGGTTGGTGCGGCTGGCCGCGGACAAGTAGAGAGGCTTGAGGCTTGAGGCGCGACGTTCAACATGCTCACATCCGGGTTTCAAAGGTTACCGGAACACACACGCACCAGGGCCCGAGCGCTTTGTAGCGCCTTGGGCCACCCATTGCCGATGTTGTTGCGACAAAGGGCTTCGTGCAATGGGCTGGTTCCTGAAGAAGAAAAAAAAGAAGCGGCGATCGGGTCGGCGGGCGTCGCGCGCCAGGAAGGCTCGGCCCAAGTGGGACCCGCAGCGGACTCTGTTGGGCCTCAAGGTGCTGGCCGTGGCGGCGGTCGCTGTGGCGGCGGTGTTCGGCTGGCACGCCGGTGAGCGCCATCTTCGCGGGTATGTGACCGAGCGCGGCAAACCGTCGTCCGTCGATCGGGTGGTGCTGGCCGACGCACCGGCCTGGATGAAGAACGTGCTGGACCCGCTGCGTCAGATGGTGGCGGCCCAGATCGATGCCGATCCGCTCAATCCTGCCGGTCTGCACCGGGCCGCGCTGGCTCTCGAGGCCAGTCCCTGGATTGAACGGGTCGAGCGGGTGCAGCGGGTGTCCAATGGGCAAGTGCGGGTCTATGCCCGTTACCGCGAGCCGATCGCGGTGGTTCAGGCGCTCGATGCATCGCAGGCCAACGCGAAGGGCGGCGATTATCACCTGGTCGATCGAGCGGGGGTGTTGCTGCCGATGTCGTACAGCCGTGACGAGGTGGCAGGCCTGAAGCTGCCGGTGATCGTGGGCGTGTCGGTCGCGCCGCCGGATGAAGCGGGCCTGACTTGGCGGGGACCGGAGCTGGAGGCGGGCCTGAGGCTGGTGCGGTTGCTGGCGGACGCGCCCTATCTGGACCAGATCGAGGCGTTTGACGTTGGCGACAAAGACCGTCGCGGCCGGATTCGCCTGGTGCTGTGGACACGTCAGGGTTGGTTGATCCGCTGGGGCCTGCCGCCGGGGGCCGAGCAGGCCATTGAACAGCCGGCCGAAGTCAAGAAGCGCCGCCTCGCCGGGCTGTATGCCAACGCGGCCGTTGTTGACGCCGGCCCGAAGGTCGTGGACCTCTATGGCGGCGCGGTCTTCGTCCACCACCAAGGTTGGGCCGCGGCACGGTATTGACGCCCGCAGTTTCGGCATAGACCAGGCTGGTCCCGGCGGGTGCTACACTTGGGGCGGTATGTCCGGCCTCCAATCCCCAACCCACAATCCTCCGCAACGGTCTGATTCGCCCAGCGGTCCACATCCGGGCGCCCCCCGCGCCCGGACCGACACCGGACCGCGCGGCCTGATGCTGGCTTGGTGTCTCTGGCTGCTGGGATCGTGGGCGGTAACGCTCTGGCTCGACTCGACCCGGCCGGCCGTGCGGTGGATGGTGTTCGCCGCGCTGATGGGTTTGATGCTGCTTTGGCCGGTGTTTCGTCTGAGCCAGGACTACCCGGTGCCGCAGCGCTATCGGACGGCCGAGAAGCGAGGGCCGGCCGAAAGAGCCTCCGCCCCAACGCCACGCGATTGGCTGCCACCCGCTCTCCCACTGGGCCGTGTGTTGCTGGACTGGCTGAGCCTGATCCTGGTGTTTCAGGCGGTGATTTGGCCGTTGCTGGTAACCGCCGGGTGGGGACTCAAGCAGACCTTGCTGCTGGATGCGGCGGTGGCGAGCTGGAGCCTGGTGACGGCGGCCCTGGTGGCGTGGGGCTGTCGCGGCCGCACCGCCGGGCACAGGGCCACGGCAATGGTATTGTGTTTGCTGTTGGTGCTGGGCGAGCCGGCGGTCCTGGCGATGCTGGATCTCGTATGGCCGGGCCCGGCCGGGGCTTGGACGTTGCGCGTCAGCCCGATCCAGACCATCTGGGCACTGACCGACCCGACGTGGTCCTGGTCGGCTGCCGCCACGGCGGGCTGGGTCGAGCGGGTCGCGGCAGCGGCGGCCGCGGGGGGGCTGGGCTGGGTCCTGTTGGCCTTATTCAACCGAGGCAGCGCACCGGCCCGAGATTAAATCGGGCCCACAGCAGCCCCGACCC
>JAZGCX010000297.1:0-8256 GCA_036477175.1 Phycisphaeraceae bacterium | reverse complement strand
ACCGCGACCCGGCCCCCGACAAGCTGATCATCCTCGAAGGCGTGGCCTTCAGCCAGCGTGACAGGGCCGGGAGACTCCGCTACGACGTTACCGCCCAGCGCGCCGATGCGCTGGTGTACAAGCTCGCCGGCCAAACGCTGGTGACCATGCGGCTTCGCAACGTGGTCTATCACAACCCCATCGACGGCAGCTTCTCGCAGAATCCGCAGGACATCCGTGTCGGGCCGTTGGTGGTCCCGGGGGTCTTCAAGGACGACCCCAAGTTTCTCAGTTGGCCCAAACTCGCCGAGAGCAAGCGGAACCCCGATGGTTATCACCGGGTCCAGAGCTATAAACGCAAACTCGCCGAGGCGCTGGCGTGCGAAGATGTGGTGCGATTGTTTTACGATGCGTTGGTTCGCAACGATCAGAGCGTCGTGGTGCTGAAAGGCCCGCTCGACGGCGAACAGTATCTGTTGACTGCGCCTAATGCCGAACGCGATCCGTCCGGCCTGCGACTGATCGGCGCGGAGCACCAGCCCGTCCGGGTGGAGTACCACCTGAACGGCGTGCCGATCCGTGCGTATGAGGCGACCGACGGAACCGTGCTCGTGGAGGCGACGGAGGTCACGCCCGAGCCGGAGATCCATGTTGAACTCAACAACGTTCGTGTCTTTGACCTGCGCCAGGCAGACCGGGGCAACGAACATTCACGGTATCGGCTGCCCAACAACGTGTGGACGACGCCTCTGTTGGCGCCGCTGCTAAGTTACGACAGCAGCGAACTGCGGGCGATCGCCGACAAGGAACCCTACCACCGCGCCCGGTCGGTCCAGGCGGCCAAGAACAGGCTCGCCGGCTCACGCGCCAGCTTCCTGCGAAAGATCATCGCCGAGTTGCACAAACGCGCCGCCTCCGCCACCGCCTGCCTGTTCACCCTCGCCCTCGGCGCGGTCCTGAGCATGAAACTGCGCGGCAGTATGCCCCTGGTCGTCTACTTTTGGAATTTCCTGCTCGCTACGCTGGCCGTGATCATCACGTACAGCGGCGTCAATGTCGCCACGGATGTGACATACCTGCCGGCGATCGGCCTGGGCGTTATCTGGTCCGGCTGCCTGATCCTGTGCATCGTCAGCGCCATGGTGTACGTGAAACTGGCCAAACACTGATGAGGGTGATCGGTATTGGGTAAAGTCCGCCAACCACTGACCACTGACCACTGAACCCGGCCTTTCGCTGCTTCGCAGCTCAAGACCGGGCGTCAGTTAACCACTAACCACTAACCACCGACCACCGACCACCGACCACTGACCACTGATCACTGATCACTGACCACCGACCACTAACCACTGACCACTGACCACCGACCACTAACCCCTGCCCCATGAAGATTCTCGACCGTTACATCATCCGCCAGTTCCTGATTAACTTCGTCATCCTTACGACGGTGCTGATGCTGCTGTTTGTGGTGGTGGACCTGATCGTGGCGTTGGATGAGTTTCTGGAGGCGGGCCGGGTGCGTGCGGCGTGGTTCGTCGTTGGCGGCGATGCCGACACCCAACCGGGGTTCGTGCCGGTGCTGCTGGGCACGCTCTGGTCGGTCGGCGATTACTACGGGCCGTTGATCGTGCTGATCTACGTCTTCTTCTCCGGGCTGCTGGTGACGGCGGCGATGGGGTTTACGTTCGCGGGCCTGGTGCGGTCACACGAGATGCTGGCGGTGCTGACCAGCGGGGTGAGCCTGTACCGGATCGCCGTCCCGGTGCTGGTCGTCGGCTGCATGCTCAACGCACTGACGCTGCCGAGCCAGGAGTACCTGATCCCCAAGCTGGCGCCCAAGCTGGCACGCAAGCAATCGCAGGTCAAGTACGACCGGATACAGACGTTTGACGTGCAATTCGCGCCGGACCGCAGCGGCAACCTGCTTAGCGCCGCCGAGTTCGACCCCGAGCACAACCTGCTGCGTGACGTGACGATCCTCGAGCGCGACCATTTGGGCCCGGCCAGACGCCGCATCCGCGCCGAGCAGGCCATCTGGGTCAATGACGCCGATCGCACCGGCTGGCAGCTTATTCAGGGATCCGTCGGCGACGTGAACAGCCTCAGTCCCGAACCGCTTGATTTCTATCCCACCGACCTATCGCCCCAAGTCCTGCTGGCGCGGCGGGCGGCGATCTACCCCCGTCTGCTCAGTTTCGCCGAACTCAACGAGCTGATGCACAGCGTCCCCAACACCAGCCAGATCCAGCAGATCATCCACAGCCGGTTCAGCCTGATGGTGGTTAACGTGCTGGTGCTGGTGATGGGGCTGCCATTTTTTCTGCTCCGCGACCCGCAGACCAACCTGTTCATTCAGGCGATCAAGGCGGCGACGGTGTGCGTCGGCGGCTGGGCCGCCGCACTCTTGATCCAGCAGATCGGGGTGAGCTACCTCAACCCCGTCGCCGCCGCCTGGCTGCCCGTCGTCCTGTACCTGCCCGCCTCCGCCATCCTCCTCCAGACCGTCAAGACCTGATAGCCGCGACCCGACGGGTCGCGGCCCCGCGGGCTGTCAGCCCGCGGCTGGATTTGTGTCGTCGCCCGCCGCTCTTACCCCGCACGCCGACGACGTAACAAAGTCACACTGCCCAGACCCAGCAGCGCAAGCGTCGCCGGCTCCGGCACCGCCGCCGGGGCCACGCTTTGGCCGAAGTTGGCCTGCAGGGTTCCGAAGTCAGCGAAACTGACGATGCCGTCCATGTTGGCATCGCCGCGGAGAACTGCCGATTCGGGGATCACGGAGGCTGTGCAGTTTGGTGTGCGCCGGAGGGGCGAATCGCGTCGAAACGGGGTCGATGCGGGGTGAAAAGTGGAGGGTGACCGGTGCGAGCGAAATGGTGGGCACGGAGGTGGCGCTGCGAGCTTTATTAGAGGTCACGTACGCAACGTCACGTTATTTGTCGCCGGAGTGGGGTGTGGTCTTATCGTCTTGTGGTGACAGGACGTTGGCTGGGGCGAAGGGTTGCATCTGTTCGGCGAAGGCGGCGCGGCGTTTTTTCACCGCCTGGACGTAGTCGTTGCGGAGCCGACGCGAATGGCGGACCATATCGTAAAGCTCGATCTGGTGCTGTCGCATCGCGGCGAGGGTGCGGAGGATGTTGGTGACCGTGACGGCTGCCAGCACCGCCACGACGGCCGCGATCAGGATGTTCGGATCAACGCCCATCGTGAGCGTTATCGGCACGCAGCGGCGGCGGCTTCACCGACCAACCGACCAAAGGGTCAGGGTCAGTGCAAGGTCCTGTTACCGCCGTTTGGCGACCCACGGGCTTGCCCCTTGTCCCTTGTCCCTGGGACCACCGCTCACGCTAAACTGTCATGTATGCATCTGGTCAGGTGGCAATTTTGGGTGATTCTGGCTGGCCTGGTTGTGTCGTGGGCGATCGCCGAGCCGGTCCACGCCCAAGCGGACCGCGTGGTGCTGACGATTGACCCGGACCGGGTGGGTCTGGGCGGCCTGATCCGTCCCGGCACGTGGACGCCGATCCGGCTCACGCTGGCGAATCAGTCGTCGCGGCCGCGGCAGGTGCGGTGCCAGTGGGTGCTGGCGGACATCGACGGTGATTTGGTGGTGGCCGAGCGGGTGGTGCCGCTGACACCGCAGACCACGCAGGCGGTGTGGCTGTATGCGGTGCCGGATGTGAACGTGTCGGACCGGGCGGTCTGGCACGTGCAGGTAATCGATGAGGAAACAGGCAACGCGGTGGCGGCGCAGCGTGTGGCGGTGGCCAACCTGCTGCAACAACGGGTGGGCGTCATCGGCGTGACCAGCGCGGCGGGGCTGGGCCTCGACGCGTTCAGCGAGCAATGGACCCAGCACGAGCGTTACCGTTTTCTCCGTGGGCTCGACCCGCAACAGTTGCCCGACCGGTGGCACGGCCTGTCAATGTTGGACGCGCTGATCTGGACGCCCGACGCCCCGAGTGGTGCGGACCCGGGCAAGCTGAGCCACGAGACGCAGCAGGCGATCCGCCAGTGGGTGCGCCGCGGCGGGCATCTGATCGTGTCGATGAAAGCGGTGGGGGATTTATGGGTGTCGTCGCCGCTGGGTGGGATGCTGCCGCCGGTCAAGCCCACGGCGGCGTTCGACGTGATGGTGCCGAGCTTTCTCTACCGCGCCCGACCGCTGGAGATGCCGCGGATCGACTTGACGTGGTTTGGCGACGCAGGAAAAGGAACGTCGGTGCTGCTGCGAGACGAGGCGGGTCGGCCGGTGGTGGTGGCGCGGCGGTATGGGTTTGGCAGGGTGACGTTGATTGGCGTGGACCTGTCGGACCCGCGTCTGGTGGCACGGAGCATGCCCGACGGGCAGGGTCTGTGGGGGCCTGTGTTCGGCTGGCGGAGCCCGGGCTACCGCAGGCAGTACATCGACGGCGAGGTCAAAGAGCAACGGATGGCGCGGCTGCAGATGCGCTACCCCGTTGAGCTTGGCCGATTTGTCGAGACGCTGATTGCCATGCGCAAGACGGCGACCGGTGCCATGCTGGCGGCGATCATCGTGTTCAGTGTGTATTGGTTGTTGGCAGGGCCGGTCGGCTTCGCGGTGCTGCGGCGGCGACAGGCGGTGCACCACAGTTGGGTCGCCTTCACGGCCGTGGTGGCGGTGTTTGCGGTGGTGACCTGGGGCGGGGCGGTGGTGCTGCGTCCGGGCAAGACCAGCATCGCGCACTTCAGCGTGCTCGATGCACGCGGCGGCAGCGACGAAGTCCACGTCCACAGTTGGCTGTCGCTGTATGTGCCGAGGCACGGCCGCGTCGAATTGATCGTTGACCCCGATCGCAAAGGGCCCAATGCCAATACCGTGTGCAGCGCCGGGCTGCTCGGTTCACCCGATCAGGCAACCTTTCTTGACTCGCAGCGGTACACGATCGACGCGGCCTGGCCCACGCGGCGTGTTGCCGACCGACCCGAGCCGGGGGGCGTCCTGTTGCCCATGCGCTCAACCGCCAAACAGTTGGAGGTTGACTTCCTCGGCGAACTGCCGGCTGACAGCCAGTGGCTGACTGAGCCGTGGGTCTTGCCGCAGGGCCATGTGCGGATCGTTAACGGTTGGCCGGCCGGCAGACTCTCGCACGGCCTGCCCGGCGCGCTGCGGGACGTGCTGTTTGTTTACTGCCCCGGCGGCGGCGTTGAACCGGTGGTTTACTTCAACAAGGACAGTGCGAACCGCACGTGGGCGCCGGGACAGGTGCTCGACCTGCCCGGCACCGCCGACGTGCGGGCCGACCGGCTGGTTCTGGATCGGCCCTATGACAGGCAGCGGCAGTGGAAGCAGGAAGGGTATCTGGGCCGGCTGATTGACGCCAAGACCGGCCATCGCCTGACCGAACTGGGCCCGACGGAGTTCCACGTCGCCGACAACGAGGTCATCCAGGCCATCGAGATGCTCAGTTTTTACAGCACGCTGCCCCCGCCGGATTTCCTGGTCCCCAAGCGGATCGGCATGATAGCATCGTACTATCGCCGCGGCGTTGGCCGGCAGCTTGATCTGTCGGCCCAGATACCGATCAAGCAGTTGATCGTCATCGGGCACCTCGACGCGGCGCCGCTGCCGGTGCCGATGAGTGTGGACGGCAAGCGCGTGGCGTCGGCGGGGTGGACGGTCGTGCGGTGGGTGTATCCGTTGGATTAGACGAACCGCCCGTGAGCCGGCCCCGTATCCAGCCGGTGGGCTGAACCGTATTGTGAGTCGGTGATCGTTGACGACCGGTTGTTGAACGCCATGCCGATGATCCAGACGATCAACCTGACCCAGCGCTACGGCGATCTGATGGCGCTGACAAACCTGAACCTGTCGATCGAACAGGGCGAGTGCTTTGGGTACATCGGTCCCAACGGCGCAGGCAAGACCACGACCATCAAGATCCTGGCGACCCTGCTCAAACCCACCTGGGGCGAGGCCCGTATCGACGGCCTATCGGTCGGGCCGGTCAATGCGCGGCAGGTCCGCTCCGTCATCGGGTACGTGCCCGATTATTTCGGGTCCTATGAGGACATGGTGGTGCAGGAGTATCTTGAGTTCTTCGCCGCCTCTTACAACATCCACGGCACCAAACGTCGCCAGGTGATCCGTGACGTGCTGGACCTGACGGACTTGGGCCATAAGGCCGATGCGGAAGTGAACGGCCTGTCACGCGGGATGAAGCAGCGGCTGTCGGTCGCCCGCGTGCTGCTGCACGATCCCAAGGTGCTGCTGCTGGACGAGCCGGCGTCGGGCCTGGACCCCCGCGCCCGCATCGAAATCCGCGAGCTGCTTAAAGAACTGCACCGCATGGGCAAGACCATCCTGATCAGCTCGCACATCCTGCTGGAGCTGGCCGACCTGTGCACGACGGTCGGCATTATCGAGCGGGGCGAACTGAAGTTCACCGGCACGATGCGGCAGATCATCGACCGGGCGCGGACCGGAGCTGTGGTGCACGTGGCGGTTGCCCAGCGCGCGGCCGCCGCCGTCGAGTTGATCCGGAAGGTGGCCGGCGTTGTCAGCGTCGAGACGCATGACGGCGACATCCGCGTCATGTTCGAAACCGACCAGAGCGACCCGTCACGGATCGCCCACGAGCTGGTCACCGCCGGCTTCAGCCTGACCCGTCTTGAAGAGGAGCGCGTCAACCTCGAGACCGCCTTTATGCGCCTGACCAAGGGGCTGGTGCATTGATTGACGCGATATGGGCCGCTCGACCTCAGAAGCCCACGGATTCCATCCGTGGGTTTCGCACTGTACACAAGATTCAATCGGTATCCGTATGCGTGGGTCTGGGCAAATAAGAACCCGCCCGACGTGGGTCGGGCGGGTTGGGGTGTTTAGATCGGGGACAGACGGGCGTGGTCAGATATCCAACTGGTCGTCACGTGCGGGCTGCTCGCCCGTGTCATCTTGATCATGATCCGGGTGGTCTTCGGTGTGTCCCTGATCGTCTTCTTGCGTGTGTGGCCTGTCACTCCGCTTGCCGTGCTCATCGCCGTGCCTGCGGTGCTTGTCGCCGTGCCAGCGCCGCTCCTTCTCGGGCATCTCCTCGGCGCGCTTCTCCATCTCCGCGCGGCGTTGCTCCAGCTTCTCTTTCTGCTCCGGCGTGAGCACGTTCATGATCTTCTCATGAATCGTGTCCGGCTGAGCCGGCGCGGTGGCTCTTAGCTGCTTGAATTTCTCATGGGCAGCTTTTCTGGCAGCTTCGAGTTCCGCTTTGATTGCCTCGAACTGCTCTTTGTGCTCTTCCCGCCAGGCTTCCATGTCGGCCTTGACCTGTTCCCTAATCGTGTGGATCTGATCCTTCTGCTCCTCGGTCAAGTCCAGTTCACGGAACATGTGCATCATCCGCGCGCCGCGGTCGTGTTCGCCGTCAAAGCCCGGGCATCCACGATCGTGATGCCAACCGCCGCGCCGATGGGCCTTGGGCCCGGCCAGGGCCTGGTCGTCGGCCTTGGCCTGGGACTTTTGCTCATCCGCATCCTCGGCCAAAACCGGGACCGAGCCGATGCCAAGCACGGCTGCGAGCAGGAGCCAGACTGTCAATCGGGTTGTTCTCATCGTGATACTCCTCATCATGTCGGTAGGTGGTGTTCTGCTGGTCTAACGCGGGCCAGCCGGTTTCTATTGCATCGCCCGGTTGAGTTCGCAAGTTAAGCGGTTCGGCCCGGTTTCACGGGGGCCCACGCGGCAGGCTATCATTGTACACTCGATCTGGCCAGGCACCCCAAACGGAGCATTCCTCATGACCGTTACCAAGGAGCAGATCACCGACCAGCTCCGCAAGGTCAACGACCCCGAACTACACCGTGATCTCGTCACGCTCAATATGGTGAAGAAAGTGGCCTACTGTGACGGAATCGCGAATATTACGATTGAACTGACCACCCCCGCCTGTCCGCTCAAAGACCAGATCCGCGCCGACATCGAGAAGGTGCTGGGCCAATTGAGCGACCAGATCAAGCAGATCGACATCGAGTTCACCGCCGACGTGAAGCGGTCCACGCCCCAGGACCAGGCCAGGGGCAACAATCCGCTGCCCGAGGTGAAGAACATCATCGCCGTTGGGGCCGGTAAGGGCGGCGTGGGCAAGAGCACCATCGCCGTGATCGTCGCAGTGGGACTGGCACGAACCGGCGCGGCAGTCGGTCTGATGGACGGCGACATTTACGGCCCGTCACTGCCGACACTGCTGGGCCTGGACCACATGCAACCGAAAGCCAGCGGCAACATGATCCTGCCTTTTGAGGTCCACGGCATCAGGACCATGA
>JAZGCX010000296.1:0-3834 GCA_036477175.1 Phycisphaeraceae bacterium | reverse complement strand
CCGTGAACAGACCCACCGCATGGCCGAGGCGAACAAGGCCTTTGCCCACTTTGCCTGGTAAGCCTGCCCGGCGACACCCCCGAACCCCTTGGATTGACTGTGCTTGGCAACCGCCAATCGCTCAAGTTCGGATTGACGGCGGCTCACACGGCGGATACCATACGGGCCGACAACTGAATAAACGCAACTTATCACGAGTGGCTGAGGGATTGGGCCCAAAGACGCCACCGCAACCGCCCGCCGACCCATGCGGGAAATGGTGCGAACTCCCGCCCTGAGGGCTCCAGGAGGAGCATCGAAGGGAAAGATAAGAAGCGGCCAAACTCCTACACGGAAACCAAGCCCCTTCTTGTCGCTGATAAGAAGGGGTTTTTGTTGAGCGGCCCGGTTCTTTCGGCTATTTAGCCCCGGGTCTGCGGCCCGGGGTGCCCCCCCGGCGGCTCGCCGGGGGGCTAAATATGGAACGTGATCATGAGCTTTGTCAAATCACTTCAATGCAAGGAATGCGGGACCGAGTACCCGATCGAGCCGCGCACCGTTTGTGACAACGACTTCGGGCCCGTCGAGGTCGCTTTCGACTACGACGCCATGAAGCACAAGGTCACCCGCGCGTCGATCGAAGCCGGTCCACGTTCGCTGTGGCGATACAGGGACCTGCTGCCCATCGAGGGCGAGCCCCGCGTCGGCCTTCAGTCCGGCTTCACGCCCCTGGTCAAAGCCGACAACCTGGCCAAAGAGCTGGGCGTCAAAGAGCTGTACATCAAGGACGACTCGTCGAATTACCCGACCTTTTCCTACAAGGACCGTGTCGTCGCCGTCGCCCTGACCAAGGCCATCGAGTTCGGCTTCGACACCGTTGGCTGTGCCTCCACGGGCAACCTGGCCCACGCCGTTGCCGCCCATGCCGCCAAAGCCGGACTCAGAGCCTTCGTCATGATTCCGCATGACCTGGAGGAGGGCAAGATCATCGGCTCGCAGGTGTTCGGCCCGCGGATGGTCAAGATCCAGGGCAATTACGACGACGTCAACCGGCTGTGCTCGCAGATCGCCGACAAGTACAACTGGGCAATCGTGAACGTCAACCTCCGCCCGTTCTACACCGAAGGCGCCAAGACGCACGGCTTCGAGATCGCCGAGCAGATGGGCTGGCAGTTGCCCAAACACACCATTGTGCCCGTGGCCGGCGGCACGATCCTGCCCAAGGTCTGGAAGGCCTACCGTGAGTTCATCAGGCTCGGCCTGGTCAAAGACAATCAGCCGAAGTTGTACGCCGCCCAGGCCGCTGGCTGCGATCCTGTGGTGCAGGCGATCCAACAGGGCCTGGACCTGTTCAAACCGCAGAAGCCCAACACGATTGCCAAGAGCATCGCCATCGGCAACCCGGCCGACGGCTACTACGTCATCCAGGTCGTTAACGAGTCCGGCGGGTATGGCGCCTCGGCCAGCGATGAGCAGATCATCGAGGCCACAAAATTGCTCGCTCAGACCGAGGGCATCTTCACCGAACCGGCCGGCGGCACGACGCTGGCCTGCGCAATCAAGCTGATCGACGACGGGCGCATCCCCCGCGACGAGCCAATCTGCATCTGCATCACCGGCAACGGGCTCAAGACCCTGGAGGTCATGCAGGGCCAGTTCACCGCCGCGCCGGCCATCCCCGCCAAGCTGGCGGAATTCGACAAACTCGTCGAACAGATCGACGAATCACAACCCACGACATCAACCACCACCCCCGTTTAACGACGCCCCGATAGGCCCGTGCGCTCAAGGAGTCCAACCAACCATGGCCGACAACATCACCGTGCAAATCCCCACGGCCCTGCGACCGCAGGTGGACAACCACGACACCATCACCATCGCCGGCACGTCGGTCGGCGAGGTGCTCAGCGGCCTCAGCAGCCAGTACCCCGAGTTCGGTAAGCGGCTGTACAAGTCAGAGGATGAGCTCAACCGCTTCATCAACGTGTACGTAAACGACGAAGACATCCGCTTCATGGAAAACCTGGACACGCCGCTCAAGGACGGCGACGAACTGTCGATCGTTCCCGCCATCGCCGGCGGCTGACCCCAAAAAGTCGCTTGCGGCTTAGCAATCGGAAACACACCCAATGGCGAAAATCACACGCAAATGCTGGCTCACCTTCGAGAGCGGTAAGCAAAACGAGCCGTGCCTCTGGAAGATGACACGCAAGTACCCCGACGTCGTCTTCGACATCCGCCAGGCGAGCGTGCAGAAGGACATCGGCGTCATGGCCGTGTTGTTCGAGGGCGAGGAGGACCAGGTGCAAAGCGCGCTGGACTATCTGGTGGAACTGGGTGTCAAAGTGGACCCGGTCGAAGGGGGCAGCCTCGTCGCCGGATGAATCAATGTGCGATGTTCGATGTGCGATGTCCGATCCGACCCGCACGCAGAGCACCGCTGCAATAGTTGAAACATGACATCGAACATCGAACATCCAACATCGAACATCAGTCTCGATCGCTACCACCGTCAGATGCTCCTGCCCGGTTTCGGCGAACAGGGGCAAAAGAAGCTGCTTGCGTCCAAAGTCATGGTCGTCGGGTGTGGGGCGCTGGGCACGGTGGCCGCCAACCTCCTCGCCCGGGCCGGCGTCGGGCACCTGGTGATCGCCGACCGTGACTTTATCGAATTGACCAACCTGCAACGACAGGTTCTGTTTGATGAAGAGGATGTCGAGCAAGCGATCCCCAAGGCCGAGGCCGCCAGACGCAAGATCGCCAGGATCAACTCACAGGTTCGCGTCACCGCCGTTGTCGAGGACGTAAACCACACCAACATCGAAAAGCTCGCGGCCGACTGTAACGTAATCGTCGATGGCGTGGACAACTTTGAGACACGCTACCTCGTCAACGACGTGGCGGTGAAGCTGGGCATTCCCTACATCTACGGCGGGGCGGTGGGCACCAGCGGCGCCAGCTTTGCCATCCTGCCGCACACCCACGGCGAGGCCGCTTCAGCGGCCGGGACAACCCCATGGGAGCAAGCCGGCAAGGCCACGCCGTGTCTGCGGTGCATCTTTGAGCAGGCCCCGCCACCGGGCCTCAACCCCACCTGCGACACGGTCGGCGTGCTCGCCACCATCGTCTCCATCATCGCCAGCCATGAGGTCAACGAGGCGCTCAAGGTCCTGACCGGCAACTGGGACGTGATCAGCCCCACGATGCTGAATGTCGATACGTGGCGGAACACCACCCGGCAGTTCAAGGTCACCGCCGCTTATGACGCGGGCGACTGTCCGTGCTGCAAACACCGCAAGTTCGAGGTCCTCGACGGCAAGTTCGGCAGCTCCACCACGACGCTGTGCGGCCGCAACGCCGTGCAACTGACGCATAAGATCGTCAACGGCAGGCTGAACTTTGACGAGATCGCCGAACGTCTTCGTTCACACGGCACTGTTAAAGCAAACAAGTTCATGCTCCGCGCCGAGGTCACCGACAACGGCAAGCCCTATGAACTGACCGTGTTCACCGACGGCCGTGCCATCGTCAAGGGCACCAAAGAAGCCAATGTCGCCAAGAGCATCTACGCCAAGTATGTCGGCGCATGAAGGACATTTTACAATGCACGAAAATATTCTTCACGCCTACGCCTTTAACCTTGGTTACGCCGGGAAACTTGTTGAGGACGTTCCCGACGAGCGGATGGCCGAGCAGCCCGCCGGCATACCGAACCACCCGGCCTGGATCATTGGGCACCTGGCCAACACGTGTGATTTTGCCGGCCAACAACTCGGTTTGGACCCCATCAGCCCCAACCAGTGGGCCGAACGATTTGGCAACGGTTCGGTACCGGTCGCGGACCGGTCGAAGTAT
>JAZGCX010000295.1:0-2792 GCA_036477175.1 Phycisphaeraceae bacterium | reverse complement strand
CTGGTATGGCGTGCTCGAAGAATCTCGTTTCGCCAATTCGGCGGTCAAGGACATCAACGCCAACGGCAGTGAAGACGACACGTTCGGCATATTGGTCATCGCCGGGCCCGGGGTAGACGATGATCAGGCGGTGGTGCGCGTCGACACCGATGCCGATCGTGACTGGGCCGACGAGAAGCCGCTACAGAACTACCACCTCAAGTATGACACCTTTCAGTTCGCCCGCGAGAAGAAGGAGAAACAGATCGCCCCGTTGACCTGCGCGCTGAACATTGATCTGGGTGAGAAAAAGGTGACGATTCACTTTGACGACGGCGGACACGGCACGCACGTAGCGGGCATCGCAGCGGGTTATCGCATCAACGGGCAGCGGGATTTTCACGGCATCGCACCCGGGGCCAAGATTATCAGCTTAAAAATCGGCGACAACACGCTGGCCGGCGGAGCCACCACCACCGCGTCAAAGAAGAAAGCGTTTGAATATGCCGCCAAGTACGCCCGCGATCACAACGTGCCGGTGGTCTGCAACCTGAGCTACGGCATCGGTTCGGAGCTGGAAGGCCAGTCGGATATCGACGTATTCTTGGACAAGCTGTGCAAGGCCAATCCCAACGTGATCGTGTTCAGCAGCGCCGGCAACCTCGGCCCGGGTCTGTCGACGGTTGGTACTCCCGCGGCGGGGCAGGCAGTGATCAGTGTGGCCGCCCTGCTGGGAGTGGACTCCGCTCGCGACGTCATGGGCTTGGACATGAAGTCGCCCCAAGTGGCGGTCTTTAGTTCGCGCGGCGGCGAGCTGTCCAAGCCGACCATCGCCGTGCCCGGTTACGCCACCTCGACCGTGCCGCGCTGGAACCTGCGCGGTGATTTCTGGCGCGGCACGAGCTTGGCATCACCTTATGCCGCAGGCCTCGGGGCGGTCATGATCAGCAGCGCCGAGGCACGCTACCCCGACCGGCAGCATCGGGCCAGTTGGGTCAAGACCGCACTGCAGAAAGCGTCATCCCCGATGTACGGCTACCACACGCTGGACTACGGCGCGGGCATCCCGGACCTGACCAAGGCGGTGGACTCTTATCAGCAGATGGTCTCGAACCTCACCGGCGACGTGCTGTTTGATTACGAGGTCAGCACGGAGTCGCCTCTGGCGCCGGGCGGGAAGGGCTCGGCGGCCTTTTGGCGCACCAGCTATTATCCCGACGATCGGTCGCAAGTATTCGAGATCAAGCCGCGTTTCGCGCCGACGTTCGACGCCGAGTCCATCGCTTCGTTTTCTCGGCAGTACCGGCTCAAGTCGGATGCCGATTGGCTTGTGCCGCAACAGCAGCAAGTTTATTTCCGCAGCGAACAGTCGGCCAACGTACGCGTGGACTATGACGCGGCCAAACTGAGCGAGCCGGGTCTGTATGTGGGCACGGTCGAGGGCGTGGCCGACGGCCACGTGGGCTTTCGGCTGGTCAATACGGTGGTCGTGCCGCATCGCTTCGGGCCCCAAAACGAGTATCGGCTGCGCTTGAAGGATCAGAAGGTCGATGGCTGGCAGGTTCGGCGGCACTTCGTGGCGGTCCCGCCCGGCGCCAGCGCCATGCACGTCTCCTTGCGGACCCCAGACGGCAAGTTCAGCAATATGCGTATCCGCTCGATTTTCAAGCCGAACGGTGATCGGGTTAGCGGCCGTGATTTGCGGTTGAACACGCGAGACCAAAAGACGCAGGGTCGGCGGACGGTGGCGGAAGAACTGCAACCGGGCGTTTGGGAGATCACGGCCAACGGCAACCGGCCGGACGAAACCTCGCATTATGATCTGGAGGTGCGCTTCAGCGGAGTGCACACCGACCCGCCGGTAATCAGCGGCTGGAAGCATCCCGAAGGCGAGCTGCCCAACGGCGAGGTCACGCTGACACAGTTGTTTGATTCTCCCGTGCCCATCGAGACCAGTGGAATGATCGAGGGTTACGAGGTCAGCTTTGACAAGGAGATCAGCCCCGAAGACGACACCGCCAAACGCAGCATCAAATTCAATCCGCAGATCAAGGCTGTCCGCATCGAGACCGAGTTCAGTGAGGTGGACTTCGCCCGGTTCACCGACGTGGCGGTCAACGTCTTTGACGGCGAGGGCAAAGCCATCGCCAAAGATGCCATGAATTATCGCCGGACGACGCTGACGGCGTCGAATCCCGATCCAGCCAAGGACAGCGTCAGTTGTGACCTGGAGGTTCAGGCGGCGTTCGCGGACAGCGACCCGGAGATCAAGGCCAAGCCCAAAATCAAGCTCACGTACTTGTATGCCGAGCCGATCAATATCTCGGTCAGTGGTGCCGAAACCCTGTATCCAGGGATCGCCGAGAAACTTAAATTCAAGCTCGCATCCAGCCCGCCCGAAAACCCCAAAGACACCGCTACCGTGGGTTACGTCAAGGTCACCAACCGGGGGACGGGCGACGAGGTCATTACCGTGCCGATTCGGAACTGAGCTCGGTGTCCAATCGCGTAACTCTATGTTGAAATTTGTCTTGCTGTTGACATAGAATCTTCTCAGCATGCGAGCCAGACAAACCATCGTTGAAGCCGTTGTCTTCCTGACGTTGGCGTGCGTCGTGGGATTTGTTTTTAACTCCCAACGCAGCGACGGGCTGGAGATTACGCGCGACTACTTCCCGCCGGTGAATAAGGCGTCCGCGGATGGCGCCGGCGCCGCGCCGGCTGGCGGGAGCATCCGAGACACCCTCGCCCGCCTCGAAGGGGCGGCGCCGGATCACGGTTTTCAGGTGGTCAGTTTGCAGGAAACATACGAC
>JAZGCX010000294.1:0-6052 GCA_036477175.1 Phycisphaeraceae bacterium | reverse complement strand
TGACGTGCGGGCCCGCGACCGGCACGGCACCCGCTACGCCCGGCGGCTCCGCCAGACCGGACGGCTCCCCGCGGTAATCTACGGCCACAAACAGGACCCCGTGCACGTGTCCGTTGATGAACATGAGCTGTCGAGCCTGCTTCATCACCATGCGCACCTCGTCGAAGTCGTCGTGGACAGTAAGCCGGAGCCTTGTCTGATCAAGCAGGTGCAGTGGAACCACCTGGGCTCACAGGTGATCCACATCGACCTGGCCCGCGTGGACCTGACCGAGACGGTGACGGTCGAGGTTGCCCTGGAACTGGTCGGCGACGCCGAGGGGCTCAAGGAAGCGCACGCCATTCTTGAGCGAAAGGTGAGCGCGATCGAGGTCGAGTGCCGGGCCACCGACATCCCCGAGAGCATCCACGCGGATGTCAGCGGGTTGCAGGTCGGCCAATCGCTGACGGTGCGCGACATGGAACTGCCCAGGGGTGTGACGTGCACGCTCGAGCCGGAAACCGTTCTTGCCACGATCCGTGTCATGGCGATCGAGGCCGAAGAAGAAGTCGAAGAGCTGGCCGCCGCCGAGGGCGAACCCAAGGTCATCGGCAAGGAGGAGCCGGAGAAAGGCGAAGACGAAGCGAGCAAGGCAGAATGACGAATCAGAACACGCAACCGCCAGTCCAAGATTCGTCATTCATCACTCGTCATTCGGAATTTCCGCATGCGGTTGATCGTCGGCCTGGGCAACCCCGGCAGCCAGTACGCCAGGACCCGCCACAACGTCGGGTTCATGGTCGTTGACCGGCTGGCCGCACGCCACGACCTGTCCGGGCGGAGGGTGAAGTTCCACGCCGGCGTGCTCGAAGGCCGAATCCACGGCCAACGCTGCGTCCTGATGCAGCCGACCACCTACATGAATCGCAGCGGTCTGGCGGTCCGCGAAGCGGTCGGGTTCTACCAGCTCGACCCACAGCGGATGCTGGTGATCGTTGACGACACCGCCCTGCCCTGCGGCACGATCCGTCTCCGCGCCGGCGGCAGTGCCGGTGGACACAACGGCCTGTCAGACATCGAGTGCGTCCTGAACACCAGCAACTACCCGCGGCTGCGGATCGGCGTCGATCCGCCGGGACCCGTTCCCCAAGCCGACTACGTCCTGCGGCGATTCACCCCCGCTCAGCTCGAACAAGTCGAACCGGCACTCGAACACGCCTGCGACGCGATCGAGTGTTGGCTTGTTGACGACATCGAGCGCGTCATGTCACGCTACAACGCAGAGCCGTAATCTGAACGGCATGCAAGATTGGTGCGCCGGTTCAAGTTCACGCGGTGCGCTGCGCCTCGTGTTCGCAGATCAACTGATAGAGCTGATCGGGCGATTGGGCCTTTTTGATCTCGTCGCGGAAGGTGTCGTCGGTGAGCATGCGGCTGATGTTCGCCAGCGCCTGGATGTGCGGGCCGGTTTGATCGACCGGTGAAGCCAATAGAAAAATCAGATCGACCGGGCGGCCATCGACGGCGTCGAAGTCGATGGGGGTGGCGGGTTTTCCGATGGCCATCTGCAACCGGTCACATCCGCTGTTCTTGCCGTGCGGGATGGCGATGCCGTGGCCGATGCCGGTTGTGCGGGTCTGTTCGCGCTGCCACACCGCACGCTTGAGCTCGTCGGCATCGCTCAGGCCGGTCTTGGCCACCAGCAAGTCGATCAGTTCGCCGATCGCCTCCTGGCTGGAGGTGGCGTCAAGGGGCACCTTGACGCAATCAGGTTGCAGGATGTCGCTCAGGCGCATTGCGAGGCCTTTGAAACCAGCACCGTTTTTTGCGCGGCGCCCGGTTGTGATTACCGGCGCGGCCGTGGCCCGACATCGCCGCCGGGAGACGGTAAAACTCTGTAGGGTATCGCTGTATGCCCGACCGATCAAGTGTACCGGCGTGACACCCCTCAGACCGACGCCGCCGGGCTTGGCGAACCTTGACCGACAGGGGCTGGTAAGGTAGGACATTGCTCCCTCCAAGATTCCGTTTCCATCGAAGGAAGATCGAAACGGACCGACGCAATGATTGATGTTCAACATCTGGTCAAGTGGTACGGCCCGACACGGGCGATCGACGACCTGACTTTCCACATCGAGTCAGGGCAGATCGTGGGTTTTCTGGGGCCCAACGGGGCCGGTAAGACCACGACACTGCGGATTCTGACCGGATACCTGCCGCCGACTTCCGGCCGAGCCACCGTCGCCGGCCACGACGTGCTGACCGACTCGCTGGCCGCCCGCACACGGATCGGGTACCTGCCCGAGAACACGCCGCTGTACCCGGAGATGCGTGTCGAGGAGTACCTGCACTACCGCGGCCGGCTCTACGGCATGGATCGCGCCGCCCGCCGGCAGCGGATCGACGTCGTCTGCGACCGCTGCGGGCTGGCGGCGGTACGACGCCGGCTGATCGGGCAACTGTCCCGGGGCAACAAGCAGCGGGTCGGATTGGCCCAGGCACTGCTGCACGACCCGCAGGTGCTCATTCTCGACGAGCCGACCGCCGGGCTCGACCCCACCCAGATCGGCCATGTGCGCGACCTGGTCCGCGAGCTGCGCGGCAAACATACCGTTGTGCTGTCGACGCACATCCTGCCGGAGGTGGAACGGATCGCCGACCGGGTATTGATCATCGCCGGCGGCCGAATCGTCGCCGAGGGTGCGATTAACGAGCTGCGCGAGAGCGTGGCCACGGCGTCGGGCCTGCACGTGGAGGTCAAGGCCCCGCCCGAAACGGTCAGGAGCGCCTTCGGCGGCGTCGACGGCGTGACGCAGATCGAGGCCACCATGGACAACGGTTGGTGCCGGGCGATCGTGGGCTCATCCCAGGGCCACGACTTGCGTGAGCGGCTGGGCCAGGTCATCGCGAGCAACGGCTGGCCGGTCCGCGAGATGCGATACGAACGCGCCACGCTCGAAGAGTTCTTTATCCGGATCACCGCTGAACAGGACCGCCCCGACGCCGATCAGACCCGGGCCGCGACCGCAACTGAGCGTTGAGATGAACCAGACCGTCACCATTGCCAAACGCGAGCTGACCAGCTTGTTTTATTCGCCGATCGCGTACGTGGTTCTTGGTCTGTTCGGCTTCGGCGCGTCGCTGATCTTCTTCCGTTTCTTCGGGCCCGGACAGCAGGCAACGCTCAGGCAAACGTTTGACGGCATCATATGGCTGATGATCTTCCTCATGCCGGCGATCAGCATGCGGATGATCAGCGAGGAGCTGCGCAGCGGCACGGTCGAAATGCTCGTGACCTCGCCGCTGACCGACACGCAGGTGATCGTGGGCAAGTGGCTGGGCACGATGGGGTTCCTTGCCGTGCTGTTGTCGCCGCTGCTGGTCCTGGTCGGGGTGCTGGAGATCAACGGCGACCCGGACTACGGCCCGATCTTCAGCGGGTTGCTTGGACTGATGCTCGCCGGCGGGCTTTACCTGGCGATTGGCTGTTTCGCATCGGCAACGACGCAGGACCAGATTATCTCGTTCGTCTTCACCGTCTTCATCATTTGCCTGCTGACGTTCCTGATGTATTTCCTGCCCGATGCTCCCTTCATCGGTCCGGGTCTCCGCGAGGCGATGTTCTACATGAACGTCAACCGTCAATACGGGGACTACAGCAAGGGGCTGATCGACATCGCCAACCTGGTGTATTTTGTCAGCGGGATCATGCTGTTCCTGTTCCTGGCGGTGATGATGCTCCAGAGCCGCCGGTGGCGGTGAGAGGATAGCCGTTAGCTGTTAGCCGCTGGCACGGAAAAGCCAATGGCCCGCTGGCGGCGGGTAAGGACCTGGCGATGACATCCGAATCGAACCATACGCTCACCGGACCGACCCAGGCCATCCGTCGCACCAAGTACGGGCTGAACGTCAGCGTCGCTGTGGTCGTGGCCGTCCTGCTCGTGGTGTTGATCAATTGGATCTTCGAGTCGCAGGTGCGCAAGCTGCCCCCCGGCGCGCACCGCCTCATGCGTTATGACCTGACCGCCACGCGCCAGTACAGCCTGTCCAAGCAAACGGTGGGCGTGCTCCGAGACCTCCGCAGCGAGGTCCGGATCGTCACGTTGATCGGCGTCGAGAACCCCTACACGGCCCAGGCCCGCGATCTGATCGACGAATACGCCCGGTATTCGGCCAGCGTCACCATCCGGCATTTCAACCCGGTGATCGACGAGGTCCGGCTCAATCAGTTCTATCAGACGCTGACCGATCGTTACGCAAGCGAACTGCAACCGCTGGTCGCCTCGATCGAGCGTGGCCGCGGGGCGCTGGACGACATCGGTCGCGGCGCCGTGACGCAGCTCGCCCCGCTGCGGCAGGTCCTGGAAGACCCGGCGTTACAGGACGCCCAACAAAAGCAGTTCATCCAGTCCGTGGCTCAGACTTTTGCCCGCTTCGACCCGCAGATCGACGCGATCCAGCAGAACCTGGCCGCTGCGCTCGATCATCCCATGCCCGACTACAGCGGTGCCAGGCAAACGCTCCAAACGCTGCTGACCAACCTTAGCGAAAACGTGTATGCGGTCGCGGCCGATCAGTTCCGCAAAGTCACCGAACTTGAAGACGCGCCCAGTTCGGTCAGGGAGCGCCTGCTTGGCCTGATCGAGTCGTTCACGCGGTCCCGCCGGCAGATCGACGAGATCACAACGGCGCTGCGCGACACAAGCGAAGTGCCCGACTACGACAAAGTCCGCAGGCAGGTGTTGTCCACGCGCGACACGGTGATCGTGATCGACCCGCAGCAGGTGCGGGTCATCGCCGTGGCGGACATGTTCCGCGACCAGAACGCCGGGCCGGGCGATCCAAACGAACCGGTCGAGCCGAGCTTTCTGGGCGAGGAACTGCTGACCGGCGCACTGGTGAGCATGACGCTCGACCCCGCGCCAATGATCGTGTTCGTCCAGGGCAGCCGGCGGGCGGCGATCGGCCCCGGCGGGGCGTACGAATCGGTGGCCCAGCGGCTACGCAACATGGACTTCGACGTGCAGCAATGGAACCCCTCGGGCACGATCACCCAGTTCGGTCAGTCGATGCCCCCGAGCCCGCCGCCGGAGCCCAAGCCCCAGCAGAAGGCGGTGTGGGTCATCCTGCCGTTCGACCCGCCCGACCCTAGAAATCCCCTGGCCGGCAGCGGCAAGGAGGCGGTGGTCGAACAGATCGAGAAGCGCCTGGCCGTCGGTGACGGTGTCCTCGTGTCGCTGACGATCAACCCGGCGACCCGCTTCGGCCAGGTGGACCCGATCGGCCAGATGCTCGAGCCGTGGGGCATCACCCCGCAGCTCGACCGGATTATCCTCCGCGAGGTGATCCTGCCCGACCGGCGCAGCCAACCGGTCGGCCACATCGAGGTAACAAACTGGCCCAGCGAATTACCGGTGACGGCGGCCCTGGCGGGTATGCCCGGCATATTCGTCCAGGCCAGCCCGCTGGTGCTCGGCGACGGTGAGTCCAAGGGGGTGCAGTTATGGCCGCTGGCTGAGGCCCGCGGCGAGCGGCAGTGGGCCGAGCGAAACTTGCAGAACCCCACCGACATCCAATACGACCCCAGCGCCGCGGCCGATTCGTTTGTCATCGCTGCCGCCGCCCAGCGCGACAACACACGGCTGATCGTCGTCGCCGACCCGCTCTGGGCCAGCGACCAGATCACCACCTACGGACCGCTGGGCCCGGGCACCGCGCCGCCTTTCGGCGCGGTGTTCCCCGCTAACGCCGAACTGTTCGTCAACAGCGTGTACTGGCTGGCCGGCCTGGATCAACTGATCGCCGCCAGCGCCCGGACGCAGGACATCCGCCGCGTCGCGATGATCACACCGGCCGGCATGGTTGGCCTGCGCTGGGGGCTGCTCGCCGGGATGCCGATCGCGATCGCGGCCGTCGGCTGCGGCGTGTGGCTGGTCCGCCGAAAGGGCTGAACCGCCGACAATGACCAACATCGCCGGGGCCGGGACGCCCCGGTTCGCTTGTTCAAACTGCCATGAACTTTAAGACAACGATCGTTCTACTGCTTCTGCTGCTGGTCGTCGGCGCGTACTTT
>JAZGCX010000293.1:0-5510 GCA_036477175.1 Phycisphaeraceae bacterium | reverse complement strand
TAGTGTCGGATCATCAAGCCGGTTGATCGCGGCGCGACGTTGCAGCCGATCGAGCAGAGCGGCCTGAGAATCAAGACTGCGATCAATCTGCTGCTGAGAATCCCAAACGTGTTTGAATGCGTCCAGGAACCCCTGGTCGGTTTGTGCCTGGCCGACCGGTGCGTCCACCAGCTCGCGTTGCTGCCGTTCGAGCCGAACCACCTGCTGGCGCAGACCGGCCAGTTCGCTGCGGATCTGCGCAACCAGCGTCGCATCATCGATGATGCGCAGCCGGCGCGGTGATGACCGGACGGGATCGTGCCGAGCGCCGTCAAGTTTGTACATGTCCCGGCCGATCGCTTCGAGCACCACCTGGTCACCCGAGCGCAGGTCGAACGTCGTCAGGTCCAGCCGATGCCCTGTGGTCATCCGTGCCGCAGCCCCGCTGACGGCTTCGAGCACGACCGTGCGGGTCGTCTGGCTGGCCGGGAAGGATGGCGAGTCGTGGACCGGCACCTGTGCTTCGATCCGCAACCACTCGACCCCGACATCGTCCTGTGCCACGGCGTCTAGATGGATCACAGCCGAGCCCAGCACCGATTCGTCCGTCGCCGGCTCCAGGAGCGACACAGCCGGCAGCCGATCTTCGATCGCCTCGATGCGATAGAGCCGCTCGGACAGGTCGGTCAGGCCGTGCTCGTCTGTCAGATGAATCGGCGTCTGGAACGTCTGCCGCAGCGGAAAGATGATCTCGAACATTTGGTAAAAACCGGATGGCTCGGGCGGCAATCGCAGTTGGTCAGCCGGGACCTTCACCAACCCCGGCAACACCGTCGCCCACTGTCGCGCATCGATGGGTATCGGCTTATTCAGTTCGATTTGAAGCGTAATCTGCGACCCAACCAGCGCCGCCGTCGTGGCGACCCGGCCCCCGGCGTGCCGAAATTGGTCCAGCGCTACCTGCTGCGGATTCAGCATCCGCATGGCGTAGTTCGGCGGGTCGGTGCGCACCATCACCCCACGCACCTCCGGCCGACTGACTAAACGCACACGGCGCAGCTCGGTGCGGTCATCACCGGCCTCGAAATAGAACTCAACCGATCCGCCTGCGATCGGAGCCGAGCCGGACGCCGCATCGCTCAGGTCGATCAACTGCTCAAACGTGCCGCTCGCCTTGCCGTGATCACTTGCGCCGGAATCTGCCGCCTGTTCGTTCATCAACAACCGATGCAACGGGCCGGCGGCTTGCTCGGCATCCATCACACGGTAAATCACCCAGGTGCGCATGCCGGGCCGGTAGCCGCGATCGACACGAGCGGTCAGCCGCAGCGGCTGGTCGATCGGCCAAACGCCGTCGCCAAACACACCGCTCACATGCGTGCGACGGGGCCACCGGGCATCGCTCAGCGGCGCAAACCACCGCCTGGCCGCCAGCAAACTCGACTGCGGCGAGGCCCACACCAAACCCCCGAACACGGTCAACACCAGCGCCATCACGAACGCGTTGTGCAGCGCGGGTGCCGGCTTGAGCATCTTCGCAAACGGCAGGTCGCTCGCCTGCCCCTCCGCGTGGCGCAGCGTGGCGTCGATGAAAGCGGCTGTTGTTGGCGGCTCACGCTCGGGCGCCCGGCGCGTGGCGAACTCGACCCCACTGGCCAGCACGCCGGCCAACTGCGGATACATCCGCTCGGCTCGAAGGGCCAACACACTGAGCGACGGCGAAAATCGCGCCGCCTCCGCCACCCGCCTCACCAGCCATCCAAGCGCCATCGTCGCCACAGCAACCGCGATCACCAGCCGCGGCCAGGGCGGCAACCTCAACGCGTAGTCCACCAGCCCACACGCCATCGCCAGGCACGCCACCGCCGTCACCCACTGCGCCAGACGCTGCCCGACCAGCAACATCCGCCCGTGCCGGCGAACGCGCTCAAGTTGCCGTGTCACGTTTCGCATCATGCTGCTTCGGCCCATTGGATTCCAGGGGGAGGTATGGCCTTAACCCCCTAGCTCTTAAACCAGCCTGATAACCTTTCGACAAACCCACTCGGCGGTCAGCAATACCACGACGATGACCAGTGCAAGGGACGAATCCCACAGCGGCTCGCGGATGTCGTTGGGCGTGCGTCGGGCACGGTTGGGCACGAGCGAGACAAGCCGATCCAGCTCGTTGAGCCGGACGACCTGCCCGCCGGTTTGATTGGCCAGCGCTTCGAGCCGCGCATGATCGGGCATCGGCTGGCGCAGCTCATCGTCGCGGCGCAGCACCTCAACCGCTCTGGTAATGTTCAGCTCGGACAATCCCGGTTCAACCACACGCAGCACCAGCGAACCGGGCGTGCCCGGCCGCCACTGGGCCTTGTAGCTTCGCCCACGCGACACCGCCAATGGGTCGGCCGAAGCGTCCGCCTCAGACCCGCCCTGTTTCGTCCAAAGCTCGATGCGCTCGACCGGACCGGCCTGCTCATCGCCGCCGGCAAACACGTCCACCGCGACCGTCCGCAGATCGAGATCAAGCACCCGCGTATCTTCCATCACCAGCTCAACGACGACCGACTCATGCACCCGAGCGCTCCGCGGGACGCGCAGACGAATCCGGTCGCCGGCCTGCTGCAAGCGATTGCGGCCGAGCATCCGCACAAGCTGCACCCAGAACTGTTCAAAGTAGAACTCGCCGCGGCCATAGCGCCACCGCCAAGTGTCGTCCGTCGCAACGTAGATTGTTTGTCCGGCACCGTAGCGCATCCGTGTCACCAGCGGAATACCCGGCGCCGCCGAACCGTCTCGCCGCCACTGGCCCAACACCTCGGCGGTCGGCTTGAGTGGTCCAAGGTCCTGGACCCACGACAGCGGCGGCAGATCGACCGGCCACGCCGCGGCCGACCGGTCGTCCGCCGCATCGGCCGAGGCCGACCGCAATCTCAGCACGTTCAGTGTCTCGGCCAGGCGCGTCGGCCTCATTGCGAACGGCCCGGACGCCGGGTCAACTGCACCCACCGCACCGGGTCGGCGCATCGGCAACAGGTCGGCCAGCGGCGTCGTTTCATAACTGATCGGCGCGTCATAGGCCCCGCCGACCCACAGCAGACCCGCGCCTCGCGCCCCCACATGGTCGCGGATCAGCGACAGCTGCGCGGCACTAAAAAAACTCGACGGCACGTCACCGACAATGATCACGTCGAAAGGCTCAATCTCTTCGGCATCGCCGGGCAGCCGCGTAATCGGCACGTCGCCTTCCTGCGCAAAGCCGCGGTCGGCGCTCAGGAGCAAGATGCTGCTGAGGATACTCTTTTCCCGCATCAGCATGTTTTTCAGGTACCGATATTCCCAGCGTGGGTACCCGTCCACGTACAGCACGCGGATGGGCCGATCGATCAATTCCAGCCTGATCCGGGCGGTGTTGTTCTCGGTGATCAACTCGCGGAGGCCGGCCGGCACGTCCCGCGCCGCCGACGGGTCGGTATCGTAAGTCACCTCGATGCGCCACTGGACCTGGCCGATCGTCTGTGATTGTGCGGTGAGGCGGATCGGCTCGTCGAGTGACGCGTCAGGCGTCAGGGTTTGCTCATCCAGCAGCGAACCCGCCTGTACGTCGATCAACGAAACGGTCACCCGCGACGGATCAAATCCAACGCCTTGGCCAACCTGCTGGACCCAAACGGTTACGGGAACGGTGTCGTTAACGAAGGCCTTTTCAGGGTAATGCACGTCGGTCACTGCCAGGTCGAGCCGCGCCGAGGCGCTGCCCATCGGCACGGGGAAGACGGCCACGGCCTGCTGTTGCAGGCGTCGTATCAGATCGGCGCCGGTGGACTCGGGGCTGCGGCCGTCGGTGAACAGCACAATGCCGCTGACCGGTCGGCCGATCGCGCGCTGCAGCGCCTGCTCGATCGCCGTGCGCAGCGCCGTCGCCTGACCGCTTGGGTCGGGCAGGAATGGCACTGAACTGGTTGGATCATCCGCCGCGCCCAGGGGATAAGAGGTACCGTCGAAGCCCAGCCATATCACCTGTCGCTGCTTGCCAAGTTGATCGGGGCCGAACACGTCACCGTGATAAGCCAGCCCGGCGCGCAAGGCGGCGTCGCGGCTGATCGCGACCCCAGCGGCTTTGTCGAACACCGCTGAGTCCATGCCCAATTCACGCGGGTCCGTGTCGGCGATCTGCATCGACGCGCTGCGGTCAACCAGCACCAGCAACCAATCCGGCTCAACGCGCTCCTGCGCCAGTACGAGCATGGGTCCGGCCAACAGCGCCGCGATGAATACGATCAGCAGCACCCGCACCATCGCGAGCGTGACCCGCGCGGCCCGCGATCCCAACAGGCGGTAATAGCTCCATCCGGCAAACGCAATCGCCGTCAACACGATCAGTGCCCACGCCCACGCCGGCAGCGACACGCGCCAGCCAAGGCTCGTGCGCGGGTCCGACCAACTGATCCGTGTCAGACCCAGAATCTCGTCGATCAGCGTCGTAGCCAGTATCGTCATGAGCAATTGCGTGGTCGGTCGTTAATGGTTCTTGATTGGTGATTCGTCAATTCAGTCGATCCACACCCGCGTGACGCCATTCGTTATTATTTTGCGTGGCTGAACCACCGGGCCAAACACGTCTCGATCATCACCAATTCGAGTGTTGTCCATAGCAGCAGCCATGCGAGGCTCAGGCTTCTGGGGTGAGCCATCAGTGCCTTGGCCGGTTCGGTTGCGTCCAGCCACTGCCAGTCCGCCACAGCGTTGAGCCACCCAACGAGTCGCTGCGGGTCGATGGTGCGTGTGTCGGCGGCCTCGGCGTCCACGTTCACTGCCAGCTTCCGACCAGCCAACTCGGGCACCGCGCGGTACACGCCCGGCTTGTCCAGCGGCGCGATCGGGACCAAGCCCTGGTCTGCCCGGCGCAACAGCACCCCTTTGTTCTCGCCGATCTGGGCCCTGACAGGAACGAGCCGCTGGGCTCCGTCCCATCTCCGGCCGAGCAGGGGCGTCACACCGACCACGCCCGCGCTGAGGCGAGCGGCCTCGGGCGATTCACCCAGCACGCCGCGTAACGTCTCGTGCAGCAGCGGCACGAACAGCGGCTTGGTCGGCAGATTCGTCCAGGCCGGGTCGATGGCGGTGGCCAGCAACATCACCCGCCCGCCCCCGGAACGGGCACCGGGTGCGGCCGAGACCAGCAGGGGTGAGCGGTCCGCGTCGTCCAGGCGGATCCACACGGCGTCATCGGCGGACGCGCCGGCGCGCGCAGTCAGTTCCAGCCGTTTGGACACCTGAATCGGCCGCAATAACGCGTCCCAGTCCGCCGCGAGCAGCCGAAGCGCATCCGGCACCTGCTCGTTGAGCGCCAGCGACCAGGCTGAGGCAGTAGCCAACGGTCGGCGGCCCGCGTCCGGTAAGCCGGGGCCGGCGTCGCTGCCCACAGGTGTCTGACCACTGGTGACGGGTTCGAGACCGAGTTGCCAGTCCAAGCCCAACTGCTCGGACATCGTCACGGCCCATGCCGCGGGCACGTCGTTGGGCGGCACAAAGACCCATACCAG
>JAZGCX010000292.1:0-2702 GCA_036477175.1 Phycisphaeraceae bacterium | reverse complement strand
CTCAACCAGTCCGACGCGACCAAGCAGATCTACCAGAGCCTCGGAGCCAAGAACTCCGCCGCGCTTCGCTGAAAAAGGTGAAAAAGGACCCTAGGTCCTTTTTCTGTTGCTGGGCGCCGGGGGGCGTCATATGCTTCAACACCCATGGGGAGGCTTGCCGGCATCCTGGTCAGCAGCGTTCGTGCGGTCGTGATTGCGGCGGCGATCCTTGTCCCCGCGGCGGTCGTGTGCGCGCAGGGCGAGGTTCCGGCGGCGCAACTGCACCGGGGCCCGCCGATCTGGCTTGGTTACCTGGTCATGTTCGGGCTGCTGACGGCGGTGATGCTGGTAAGCCTGATGCCCTCGAAACGAGGACACCAGGATTAGCCCAGAACGCGCAAGATAAGGGGATCGAGCCATGCACCCTCGAAGCCCTCAAGATTCGCAGGCGGTCACCGGGTCCGACCCCCGGGCCTTGATCGTTCTCAACGCGATCCTGCTCGGGTTGCTGGCGGGGGTCACTTTCGCCCCTGAAGCCGAAGGCCAATTCCAGGGCCGCGGCGAGTACACGATGGTCGCCGGCACGGTCAACGCGTCGGAAAGCTCCGCCGTCTACATCGTCGATTCGACCAAGCAGGAGCTGATCGTGGTGGCCTACAACCAGAACACCAAGCTGGTGGACGGGATCGGGTACCGCAACCTGGCCGCCGATGGGGCGGAGGTGCTCAGGGCGCGGAGCCGACCCGGTGGCTGAACAATCCCCAGGACGTTGCCCCATGAGCCATTCCCAGACGCTTTCGTTGCCGGCCGCGGCCATGTGGGCTTCGGCGTTCGTGATCGGGGCGCTGACGATCGTCCAGGCGGGTCGGCTTCCCCAGGCCGCCTACGGGGAGATGAGCGCCTCGCACGGCGACTACACGATCCTGACCACCAACTCCGGCCGGGGGGGGGATGTCGATCCCGACGAGCTCCTGTATGTGATCGACAACCGCGCCGAAGTGCTGTTGGTGTACGAGATCGAGGACGCCCGCCGCGGGAAGGTCATCCTGCGGGACGGCGGGAGTCTTCGCGCCCTGTTTCACCGGGCGCGACCCTGAGATGACCCTGCACATTCGTGCACGGTCATTTGCGCAACCCCGACCAATCGGTGACAGCTGACAGGCCACGTCCGCGGCCTGGACACCCTCCGCTGTCTCTGCGTCCTCAGCGTCTCTGCGGAGGATCTTGCGGACTGAAGCAGAAATCAATCAGCTAAGCTTCCTCCGCCGATTCCGGCGTTGGTGGACCGAAGATGGCGGATCCGATCCGGACGATGTTTGCCCCGCACTCGATGGCGACCTCGAAGTCGTTGCTCATGCCCATCGAGAGGATGTCGAACTGCTCGCCCCCCGCTCCCTCCCGGCGGATGTCCTCGAACAGGTCGGCGCACCGCTCAAAATCGAGGCGGGCCTCCTGGGGATCTTCAACCTGTCGCGCAATTGACATCAGCCCACGCGGCCGCAGATTCATCATGGTGTCGATCTGCTCGATCAGGTGAACGGCGGCCGCGGGCGCCACGCCGTGCTTGTCCTTCTCGCCGGTGGTGTTGACCTGGATGAGGACCTCCACCGGCTCCTCGTACCGCGCTGCCGCGGTCTGAATCTCCTCGGCCAATCGCAGCGAATCGACGGAGTGGATCAGCCTGACCAGCTTGAGCACCTTGGCGACCTTGTTGCGCTGGAGGTGGCCGACCATATGCCACCTCAGCTTCCCGGGCATGTTGACCACCTTGGAGCCTGAGAGCTGGCGGTGGCGCTGAAGGAACTCGTCGATCTGGGCGGCCCTGTGCATGAGGGCCTGCACGCGGTTTTCGCCGAAGTCCATGTGTCCCAGTTCCAGGAGCTGGCGGATCTGGTCGATGGAGGCGAGCTTGGTCACGATCGTCAGCAGGACGTCATCGCGGTGACGACCGCTGCGCACGGCAGCGGCCGCGATCCGCTGCTGGACCGCTTGATATCGTTTCTTGAGCGTCGCCTCGTCCTTCATTCTGGTTCCTTCATGCGGGGCAATGGTCATGATCGTGAGGATAGGCCTGGGACTCATCCGCCGCAATCCCCTAGGCTAACGCCTTATGACCGACGCACGGTCCGCCAAACCACCGTTGGTCCTCGTCATACGTGACGGCTGGGGTGAGAACCCCAACCCGGCCCACGATCGCTTCAATGCGGTCAAGCTCGCCAAAATTCCCGTGGCCCGGCGCCTCATGGCTCGTTGGCCGACGACCTTGATCAGGACGTGCGGCGAAGATGTCGGGCTGCCTGCTGCCACGATGGGCAACTCCGAGGTGGGGCATCAGAATATCGGGGCGGGTCGTGTTGTGGATCAGGAGGTGAAGAGGATCAGCCGTGCTGTGCGTGATGGGTCCTTCTTGGCCAACGGTGGGCTGAAGGGCGCCTTTGATCACGCCCTGGCCGGGGGCGGCGCCGTGCACCTGTTGGGTCTTGTCAGCGATGGCCTGGTCCACAGCGATCTGGGTCATCTCTTTGCCCTTCTCGACATGGCTGCTTCGCTGTCGTTCCCGGCCCAGCATCTTGTTGTCCATGCCATCACCGATGGCCGGGACACTCCTCCAAAGGCCGGTCTCGACTTTCTCAGCGAGCTCGAAGGCAGGATTGCAGAGTGCGGCGTGGGGCGGGTGGCCTCGGTCATGGGCCGTTACTGGGCGATGGACCGGGACCGGAGGT
>JAZGCX010000291.1:0-3695 GCA_036477175.1 Phycisphaeraceae bacterium | reverse complement strand
TCATAGTCCTGGCTGACCCAGACGCGTGACTCGGGCAATCCGAAGACACGAACGAGCCAATATTCTTCGATGGTCACGCCGCCGAGGGTCACCTTGTAATTGTAACTGGTGCCGGAGATGGCAAAGACATCGTCGTCGCCGGGGCAGTGGTAGACCGGGTGACGCCGCTGCGCGCCGGCGTCGATGTAATCCGACAGCCAGGTCATTAGCGTGGGATCGGTGTCGCCGGTAAGAAACGGCGGCGGCATCGAACGGGCCAGCGGGTAGACGCCTTTGTTGCTATCGGTGTACATCTGGATGGCCAGGCCGATCTGGCGCAGGTTGGAACTGCAGACCACCTTGACCGCACGGGTCCGCACCATCGCCACCGCCGGCAGCAGAATACCGATCAGGATGGCGATGATCGAGATGGTCACGAGTAGCTCGATGAGGGTAAACGCGCAGCATAGCCGCGGCCGCTTTCTGTGGCGGCCTCGGCCGTGATGGGGGATCGGGCGGGGCTGGGGGCTGGGCATCTGTTCATTCTAACGTCGGGCGGGTTGGCTCTATTGCACTTTTTACCGATGGGCCGGGTCAGTTTGCAGGTACCGGTCCCGGTCGATCAGGCGGACCGACGCTGATTTGCACCCGGCTCAAAACGCAACACCAGATCATAAAGCCGGGCCCCCAGCGATCCGGCAACACCCGGGTCTTTGATCATGGCGATTTTCAGGGCGTCGCAGCGGAACGCCGCGTCGAAATTGGTCTCGATCGTCCGGCCCATGCCCTCCAGCACGACCAGGTCCACTTCCCGGCGTTCGACCGCCTCCACCAGCTCGCCCGACACGTGCTTCAGGTCGATCAGCGGCGCCCCGTTGCCGCTGGGCACCAGTTCGAGGCGGTCATCGCCAAGCGCGTTACTAACCGTTGCGTCCCACGCCGCGATCTGGTCAATCAGCGCCGCCAGTTCGTCGTGCGTCACATCGTTGAGCGCAGGCGTGGAGTTGGCGGTGAGGATGACCTGTGTGCCGCGTTGCAACAGGTCGCGTGCCAGGGGCACCATGCCCAGCAGGATGTCGGGCCCGGCGTTGTCCACAAACAGCACCGCGGCGCGGTAGGGTTGGCCCTGCGTGATGCGCTGCACCCAAGCGTCCAGATCATCGAAGAGCCACGGCCGGGGTTGCAGCTTCTGTCGGGCCGTGGGGAAGTCCACGCCACCGTTTTTGAACAGGTCGATCGTCGCCGGCGCGCCCAGGTCGAAGATATTACCGGCAAATACGCCTTCGATCAGACACGGGACGCGGTCGCTCGGCGGCATTGTGTCAAGTTCGTTCAGTCGCCCCGGCAGCAGCTTCATCGCCAGATCGTTCTCGCGCTGCTTGGCGAGGCGATACGGGTCATCGAAGCCGGCACGGCGGAGCGCTCGTTCGCGGGCGTGACAGATTGCCAGGATGTCAAGCCGGCCAAATCGTTTTGGATCAACCTCCACGGCATCGAGGTAGGCGAGAAAGTCATCGCGGCAGGCGCGGGCGCGCTGCTTGGCGATCGGGTCGTCGCCCGCTTCAGCGATCGCTTCATCGAGCAGACTTGGCAGGTGGCGGCGGAAAAGCGACAGCCAGTACGCCCGCTTATCGTGATCGGCGGTCAGGTCCCATGCACACGCGGTGTACGCCTGGGGGTTGGCCAGCAGCGGGAACACGGCCGTGTTACATTCGTGGCGTTGTGTTCGGGTCATCAATCGACTGCGGCGAAGTTGGCCAACATCTTCAGCCCGACCTTTTGTGATTTTTCGGGGTGGAACTGCGTGGCCCAGATGTTGTCTTTCCAGACCGAAGCGCAGAACGGGCCGCCGTAGTCACACGCCGCCGACTGCACCGGCTGATCGTGATCGACCGGTTTGGCGTAGTAACTGTGCACAAAATAGACGGCTGCGTCCTGCTCAAGCCCGGCAAGCAGCGGGTCAGACCGGTCCCAGCGCAGCGTATTCCAGCCCATGTGCGGGACTTTCAGCCGCGCTTCGGTCCGGTCACACTGAAACCGCACGACAGGTCCCTGAAAAACGGCAAGCCCCGGCACCAGCTCGTCGGACGACGGCGCGTCCTCTTGTGAACCGTCGAACAGCAATTGCATGCCGAGGCAGATGCCAAGGAACGGTCGGCCGGTGTCGATAAACGTCTTGATTGCACTGATCCAGCCGCGCTGCCGCAGGTGTTCCATGCCGTCGGCAAACGCGCCGACACCCGGCAGCACAAGGCGGTCGAGCCGGTCCATCCGGTTCGGTTCACCCAGCACAACCGCCCCAGCGCCCAGCAGCTCAAACGCCTTCTGCACGCTGCGCAGATTACCCATGCCGTAATCAATGATGCCGATCATGGAGATGCCGATTGTCGATTTCCAATTGCCGGTTGAACGCGATCGCCCGTCTTGTTGCCGATTCGACTGGCGATCGGCGATCGACAATAGACAATCAACAATCCCGCCTATCCGGACACGACGACCGCGATTTCAACGCGTCGGTTCTTGGCCTTGCCCGA
The DNA here is from genome assembly GCA_036477175.1 of Phycisphaeraceae bacterium. Taxonomy (GTDB): domain Bacteria; phylum Planctomycetota; class Phycisphaerae; order Phycisphaerales; family Phycisphaeraceae; genus JAZGCX01. Next base: position 1,182 of record JAZGCX010000291.1, on the reverse strand, counting down.
GCGGGTCTTGTTGCTGGTGACGGGTTGATCCGGGCCTTTGCCGATCACCTGTATCCGCTCGCTCGGTATGCCCTGGGCCACCAGGAAATCGCGCACTGCCAGGGCGCGGGCTTCGGACAGATGGTAATTGTCCCGCCACAGGGTCCTGGTCTTACGGATCGGATCGGAGTCGGTGTGCCCTGCGATGCGAACCGGACTGTTGGCATACTCGCGATTGATCGTGGCGGCGATCTGTTGCAGTATGTTTTTTGAAGTCGTGTTCAGGTTCGCTTTGCCGCTGGCAAACGCCACGTCTCCGGGGACGCGGACGGTGACGATGCCGCCCTGCTGGAATGCTTCGACGCCGGCAATGCCTTCGAAACCGGTGTTCGCTCTGGCGATCGCCGTGCCGGCTGCTTGCAGCCGCTCGATCTCGGCGAGGAGATTGCCGCGTTCGTTTTCGCAAGTATCCAGAGCCGCTTGTGTACGGGTCAGTTCTTCTTGCAGTTCCTGGTTCTGCGTGCGGTACCTGGCGTTTTCGTCCATCAGCCCTCTTTGGCAGCCGCCAAGGGTACCGACCAGCCCGGTCAACAAAGACAACGCCACCAGCAGTCGTAGTTGATTGCCGATCATCGCGGTCACCTTTCGCTAAAAGTGCCCCTGTCGTGCGGGTCCGTCCGACGCTTCGCTAAAAGATACCAAAAAGCTCCAGCAGCGGCTGACCGACCAGCATAACGATCACCGCCGCGGCCGCCAAATACGGCCCGTAGGGAATGACGCGCACCTGGCCCTTGGCCATCCGGCTGATCCCGATCACGACGACCGACACGGCCAGCCCGATGAACGGGGCCACGACGAAGATCAGGACCGAATCGCCCCATCCGACCACCGCGCCGACGGCCGCCAGGAGGTGGACATCACCCAGGCCCATCGCCTCCCGGCCGAACGCCAGCGTGCCGAGGATCCGCGTGCCCCATATCAGGCCCCCACCGGCAAGGTATCCGCACACGCCGCCGCCGAGCACCCTGAGCCACGCCGGCTCCACCGTGGTCTGGGCATGGCCGGTGCGCACCGCCTGTGCCGCAACCAGCAGGCCGATCAGCACCCCGGCGAGGGGCAAGCCGACGAACAAGCACTCTTTGAGCATCTCACGTCGCGGGTGCGGGTGGGCCAGGAACGCCTCCGGCCCGGGGGGATCGTCTT
>JAZGCX010000290.1:0-4752 GCA_036477175.1 Phycisphaeraceae bacterium | reverse complement strand
AGGCACCAAAGACAATGCCATCGTGAAACTCCTTGTTCTTTTGCATACCGGCTAAGTTAGAGTGCCGCTATCATCACTCCAAGTGTGTTTAGAAATCCACCTAGATGAATGCCAATTTCAACTAACGAATAATTCCAATAATAAAGAGCGTCGTCCAACACAATCTGGATCGTCATTCCTATGACTTGGACCAAACCCCCAATTACCGATTTTTGGATGTTGGACATCATAACTATCCATCAGTTTCTAATTGTATTCATGTTGTTCGTCATTCGTCATTCGCCTTCTTCCCACGGTTTGATTTCGACGAGCCAGCCGCGGGCTTTCGGGACTGACGTGTCGAACAACGTCGGGTCCACCGGCTCGTTCACCCGGGGCCTGGTCAGGTCGATGACCGCTTCATTTTCCGATTCGTCGATGGTGCGGGCGCGGACGGGCAGCAGCGACTGGCGGTCATACCAGAGGTCGATTTCGGTCACGTCGCTGCCGAAACCGGGTTTCGGCACCAGGTGAAGATGAACCGTGTCGGGCGGATCGTCGTCGGCAGGGGCGACCAGGGAAGCTTCAAACCGCTGAAGCACACGGTCCTTTCGAAAATCCAGGGGCACGGCAAACGGCCCTTGGCCCAGTGCCAGGGGGTCGGCCTGCTCGGGCTCGGCGTCGGGCGGGATGATCTCGTACTTGCGGTATTGCTTCTGGTCGTCGAGTCTTTCGACTAACCATCGGCCGTCGAAGATGTACCAGCGGTCCTGTCGTTCGAGTCGGTTCTGGTCGGTGACGAGCTTGTCGAAATGGATGGCGAACCGTGCGGGTGGGCCGGCTTCGTAGAACAGCTTGCCGAAGCGGCGCTGCTCGTCGCCGACGAGGACCTGGATGCGGTCGTAACGCAGTCTGGCCTGGAGCGTGGCGATCTGTGCGCTGCGGTGTTCGATCCGGTCCAGCCAGGAATCGACAGGATCGGAGTGGGCGGCGGGCTGGGTAGCGGGCTGTGTCGTTTGCGCGCCGCTGTGGCACGCAGCGGTCAGAGCGATCAGGACCAGGCCGGTTGACCACGCTTCACACTTCATCGAGAATCCTTTCGATGGGCGTAACCCCCGCCTTGCGGCGGGGGCTATTGATCTGTGCAATAGTAACGTTCCATGCGGCACTCAACAGCCCCACCCGCAAGGGTGGGGTTCACACCTGCCTTCGAAGCGGCGTAACCCCCGCCTTGCGGCGGGGGCTGTTAATGCGCGTAAGAGTGAGATTACATGCGTCATGTGTAGCGGCGTGAGTATTGGCCGGCGTCCCGCGAGCCGTCGGCTCGCGGCTAGGCAGCGGTCGAGGAAGGCTGATTCAGGATCGCCAGCGCCTCGTCCATGAGCGAGCTCTGAGCGCGGATGTAGTGGTACTCGGCCATTGCCGAGGCGAGGTTCACCATGATGGCCAGGGCCGCCATGACCAGGTGCACTTCGCCGGGCCACAAGGGGCGGGCGGCGGGGTCGGCCCCGGCGCCGGCGAACATCGTTAGCATGGTCGCCAGGATCGCGGCCATCGCCACGGCAAAGACGCGGCTCTTGCGGCTGAGGCTGGGGGCGACAAAGCGAGTGGCGTCGAGGTCGGCTTTGTCGGTTGCGGCCTCGAGCCACTTGGTGGTCGCCATGAAGTAGACGAACACGGCCATGTGTACCAGCGTCGCCATCAGGCCGGCGCCGATGCCCAGTGCCTGGTGGTATCCATACACTGCTGTCGGCTGCTGAGCCAGGTCAACGGCAAACAGCCCCAGACCGAAGGCCAGAGAAAGCAGCAGCAGGTTGGCGGTGTGCAGCCCGAGGAACAGGGAGATCATGGGGCGTATTCTACGCCGCGTTCTGACCTGGCGGATCCATGAACACGCTGTGGGTGGGGTCCAGGCTCTTGATGGTGTGGGCGATTGACTGGGCGACCTGACCGAGGTGGCCGACGCACCAACCGGCGAGGCTGGGGTGGCGTGCCAGGCGGTCCACGTGCGCCTGCACTTCGGCTTCGGGCGTGCCGTCGGGATGGATGGGCACACACTGGATCAACAGGATGCCGGCCCGATCGGCCGCGTCGTACAGCACGTCCGGGCCATAGTGACCGCGGACAATGATCAGCGAGTCACCGGCGACGGGCAGCATCTTCTGCTCGTCGGCCGCGTCGATGGACACGACTGAATGGATGTCGCAGACCCTGCCATTGACAAGCAGGTAGGGCGATGCGTCGGGGGTGTGCGGCGTGTCGGGCTTGGGCACGCGCACGGAGGTCAGGCCGAGGGTGGTCTTGTGCGTGTCGGCCAGCACGTTGCGGACGACCAGGCTGATGCTCAGCTCGTAGAGCTGCTGGTCACCCATGCCGGCGGGCCACCAGCGTTGCGGCTGGACCATCTCGAATAGCACCGCGCCGTGGCCGTCCTCGAGTTGCACCGGGGTGCTGCCTTCGTCGTGGAAACCGTCGCTGCCGTTAATCTCGATCAGGACTTCAACGTCACGCGGCACATCATCGGTTGGCTCGGTTGGTACCTGCGGCCGGGTGCTCAGGTGGGTTTCAATCACCGCCTGGTCCTCATCGACGTAGCGGACCAGGGGCCGCACGGACGCCAGACGTACCCGATCAGCAAGGCTCATCACGTTCCTCCGGAACACGCCCGGGGCGCGTCTGCCTTAACTATAGAATCTTATCGGGGCTTTGGCGGAAATCGATTCATTTCTTGCGGTGAAAAGTGGTGAATCGCGGTTGGGCGAGGCTAAGATGGGCAATATTCGTGTTTTGCAACACGCGGACGAAGGTGAATCGCTTGACACATCATTCAACGAGGTGCATTGATTTTGAACGGTGGCACGTTCCTGGTTGGTGCGATTATTTGCCGGTGAAGAACTTCTTGAAGACGTGGACGGTGGTCTGGCGGCCGATCGCGGCGATCGATTCGGTCAGTGGTACGTTTTTGGGGCAGACCTTGACGCAGTTCTGCGCGTTGCCGCAGTCGGCAATGCCGCCGGGCGCCTCGAGGGTTTCGAGGCGGTCGTCTTTGAGTTCCTTACCGGTTTCGTGCAGGTTGAAGTAGAGGGCCTGGGCGATCGCCTGGGCTCCGATGAAGTTGTTATCGAGTGTGAACTGGGGGCAGGCTTCCAGGCAGCAGCCGCAGGTCATGCATCGTGAGAGGGCGTAGCGGGTCTGCTGCCGGGCGGGCGGCTCGGTCGGGCCGGGGCCCAGATCGTGCGTGCCGTCGATCGGGACCCAGCCTCGGACTGTCACCAGCGCGTCAAACATGCGCCGGCGATCGACCCACAGGTCGCGGACAACGGGGAACTTGCTCATCGGCTCAAGGACGATCGTGCTGCCTTCGCCGGCGTTGTTGAGCAGTTGATCGACCAGGGTGGAGCAGCTTTGACACACACCGCCGTTGATGACCATGGTGCAGGCGCCGCAGACTTCCTCGAGGCAGGTGCTGTCCCAGACGACGGGGGTGGTTTGCCGGCCTTCGGCGGTTCGGGGGTTGGCCGCGATCCATTGCAGGCAACTGATGATGTTGAGGTTGGGCTTGTAGGGCACGTCGAACCGCTCCCAGTAGGGCGGCGAGTCCGGCGTGTCCTGTCGCCTGACCTTGAAGCGGATGGTTCGTGGGTCGGCACTATGGGCGATCATGAGATTGACCTCACCAGCTTCAGGCGGTGCCGCTTAAGCAGCACGGCCTCGACGGATCATATCGACCTACGAACTGGCGGGCCATTGAACCTCGAACGGCAGGTCGGTGTGCCGGCGGGCCCAGCCAAGGAACGAGCGGGCCTCGGCCTGGTCGGCGAGAAACGCGGTGTCGAGGTGCGCCAACACGTTCCCGGCCTGGTCGTATAACCACAGCCCGGTGTCGGTTTTCGAGTCCTCGCGCCAGGCGGCATGGTGCACGTCGGCAAGACGGACCCGTTTGTGTTCGGTGGGTGTGACGATGTCCAGGGCACCCGGTTCGACCGCAATCTGCCGCCCCCGTGCCCGGCGCCGATCGGTCAACACCGACGCGACCGTCACCCACGCGGTGATCAGGATCAATCCGCCGGCGACAAAGCGCATGAGGGGGTTGGACCATTGAAGGACCATCCAACCGGCGAAAATGGCGCCGAACAGCAGGCCGCCGATGATGCGTACCCGGGTATATTGCAGCATTTTCCTGGGTGGGAGCCAGAATTGCGTTTCGGTTGTGGCGTGCGGGATGACAGGTGCGCCGGGCATGGTTGAATTAAACGATTCCGCAACCACCGGTCGCGGCTTTATAAGTTGATTTATTTGGCTGAAACCGCCTGGCTCGTCTGTTTGTTGTTCTGCTTGTCCTTTGCGTCGTCCTCCGCCTCGCCGTAGGTTCGCGGCCGCGGCGGGACGAGTGGCGTGGGCACGGCTTCATATTCCAGGACGGGCTTGTCGTTTGCAGAGTTATATTTGGCGATGGTGGTTTTGTGCCAGTGTTCATCGTCGCGTTCGGGGTAGTCGGGGCGATAGTGGCTGCCGCGCGATTCGGTGCGCTCGATGGCGGCGGCCAGGATCGCCTCGGCGTAGATCAGCATGTCACCCAGCGCGCGGGTGAAGCTGAGGTTCTGGTTGGTCCAAGTACCGGTATCGGAAAGTTTGACGGTCTGGTATTGTTTTTTCAGTTCACGGAGCACGTCGTACGCCTGGCGCATGCGTTTTTCTTCGCGGATCACGGTGCACGCGTCGGTCAGCTCTTCACCCATGCGCTTGTGGATTTCATAGGGATTGTGTTGGCCG
>JAZGCX010000029.1:0-2540 GCA_036477175.1 Phycisphaeraceae bacterium | reverse complement strand
GCCCCAGCGCTTCGCGCGTGGCGGCCAGCGTCTGCTCCGGCTCGTCCGGTATGTGCACACAGTCCAACACCGGTGTGCCCAACACCTCAAAAAACGACGCGAGCATCGGCCCATTTGAGTTGCGGATCTGCTGTGGCTCGAGCTGATCGGCCGCGACCTCGGTCGGTTGCACCTCGTCACCGCTGGTCAGTACGCAGATGCGCGGCCGCTCGGCAACATCCAGTTGCGTCGCGCCCACCGCCGCGGCGATGCCGATGTGATGCGGCGCCAGCCGCGTGCCGGCACGCAGCACCACCTGCCCCCGCGTCGCGTCACTGGCGCACCGATGCACGTTCTTCCATGGTTGGCACGACTCGACCCTGAACCGCACGCGCTCGGCGTCGCCGTTGCACTGAACGTCGGCCTGCTCGATCGGGACCACCGCGTCGAACCCCGCCGGCACCGGCGCGCCGGTCGCGATCCGCACAACCTGGTCCGCGGCGGCGTCAAACGTGCCGATCGGCGCACCCGCCGCCCCCGTGCCGATCACCGTGTAACACGTTGCCCGGTCGAACGATTCGCTGCGGACCGCGAACCCGTCCATCGCCGACCGGTCAAATGGCGGTTGGTCACGGTCGGCCGCCACGTCTTGGCGCAGCACCCGTCCCAGGACCTCGCTCAGCGCCACCCGCTCGGTCCGCAACCGCGGCGCATGCATCAGAATGGTTTGCAGCGCCTGGTCGTAATCGGGCAGCGGCGGTTGGGTCGCGTTGTGGGCCATCACGTTCGCCGTGAGTGTAACATGCAGTGGCGATTCACCACACCGATTGTAGTTGCCGCCGCGCGGGCCTGTCTCTACACTCGCGTGATGCTCAAGGCCGTCGTCCTCGACTTCGATGGCGTGATCGTGAATTCCGAGCCGCTGCACTTCCGCTCGTTCCAGCACGTCGTGCGAGAGCTGGGTCTTGACCTGACGTGGCAGCAGTACGTTCAAAAGTACATCGGCTACGACAACCGCGATCTGTTTGGCACCTTTCTGGCGGATGCCGGCCGAGCGGACCTGCTCGAAGACGAACACCGACTGGCTGAGCTGTGTCAACGCAAGGGCGACGCATTCGAGGCGGCCGTCGAACAAGGGGTCCCGACCACGCCGGGGCTTGCGGTATTCGTCGATGAAGTATCGGCCAACATGCCCATCGCGATTGCCAGCGGCGCCTCCCGACGCGACATCGATCTGGTCCTGACCCGGCTCGGCTGGCTCGAGCGGTTCGGCGTGATTGTGTCCGCCGATGACGTGAGCCGGTCCAAGCCCGATCCCGAAACCTATCGTCTGGCGTTCGAAGCCTTAGCGCGGCAGAACAGCGGTCTGGGGCTTCGGCCGAGCGATTGCCTGGCGATCGAGGACACGGGTGCGGGGATTGTTTCGGCGCGCGGTGCGGGCATGATGGTTCTGGGCCTGACCCATTGGAGTTCAGCCGACGCCTTGCAGGGCGCCCACCATATCGCCGCCAATTTCGACAACCTGACGCTCAGCCAATTACAACAATGGTTTGATGATTGAACCTTGACCCGTCGATGGGAGAACTTCGGGACCCCGTGATGAGTGATGCACCGTTGATGTTGAGCGTCAGTGGCTTGCGGGGGCTGGTTGGCCGGAGCCTGACCCCGCCGGTGGCCGCGCGGTACGCCGCGGCGTTTGGGAGCTGGCTGCGCGCCCGTTATGCGGACAAGTCCGGCGCTCTGCACGTGGTGCTCGGCCGGGACAGCCGACCGTCGGGGCAGATGTTCGAGTCGGCCGCTGTGTCCGGCCTGGTCGCCGCCGGCTGCCGGGTCACGCAACTGGGCATCGTCTCCACACCCGGCGTCGCCATCATGACCCAACACCTGGGCGCCCAAGGCGGCATGGTCATCACCGCCAGCCACAACCCGATCCAGTGGAACGGCATCAAGGTCTTTCGCCACGACGGCGTTGCCCCGACGGCCGACCAGGTGCGCGACATCATTGATCGCTTCCACGCCGACCGCGAGGATTACGTCGGCGTCAAAAAGGATGCACCGCTGACCGAGGACGACTCGACGCCTCGCGTCCACACGGAATTGCTGCTGCGGCACCTCGACGTGGCGGCGATCCGCAAGCGCAAGCTGAAAGTTGTGCTCGACAGTATGCACGGGGCCGGCGGCGCCGAGACGGCGGCGCTGCTCGAGGCGTTGGGTGTCGAGCTGGTCCACCTCTACGCCGAGCCGAGCGGTCAATTCCCGCATCACCCCGAGCCGACCCGCGAAAATGTCGTCAGCTTGTGTCAGGCCGTGCGCGAACACGGCGGCGACATCGGCTTTACACAGGACCCGGACGCCGACCGCCTGGCGGTGGTCGATGAAACGGGCTCGTACATCGGCGAAGAGTACACACTGGCGCTGTCGTGTCTGCACGTGCTTGAACGCTGCGCGGCCGAGTCGGCTGGCGCTACGGTGAAGGTCGCGGCGAACCTTTCCACCAGCCGGATGATCGACGACATCGCCGCACAGTTCGGCGCGCAGGTGGTGCGCACGGCGGTGGGCGA